>JAQGNC010000110.1 GCA_028292065.1 Betaproteobacteria bacterium | reverse complement strand
TCGTACGCGTGCCCGCACTGCGCCACGCTCGAAGGTCCGCTCAATGGCTGGCTGAAGCGCAAGCCCGCCGATGTCGAGCTGCGCCGCGTGCCGGTGATCTTCAACGAGTCGTGGGTGCCTTTCGCGCGTCTGTATTACACCCTCGAGACGATGGGCCTCATCGACAAGCTGCACGGCGAAGTCTTCACCGCGGTGCACGACCAGAAGATCAGGCTGCAGGATCCGAAAGTGATGGCCGACTGGGTCGCGACCAAAGGCGTGGACAAGCAGAAATTCGTCGACACCTATAACTCGTTCGCGGTGCAGAGCCGCACCCAGCGCTCGCCCGACCTGACCAAGCGGTACGGCGTCGAGTTCACGCCGGCGATCGCGGTCGACGGGCGCTATCTCACGGCGCCTTCGATGACCGCGACCGGCAACTCGGTGGACTTCGACCGTTTCTTCAAGGTGCTCGATCAGTTGATCGCCACCGCGCGCAAGAATCGCCCCGCCAAGTGAACCCCCGCCGCCGCGCGCTCGTATCGATCGCCGCCGGCCTCGCCGGCGCCGCGGTGTCGATGGGGTCGCCGGCTTGGGCGCAGCAGGGCGGGGTGCGGCCGAGCTATGAATACTTCGAGATCCCGCCGCAGCCGGTGGCGACCGGCGCGCGCATCGAGGTCGTCGAGTTCTTCTGGTACGGCTGTCCTTTCTGCAACATGCTGCAGGGGCCGCTCGAAGGCTGGCTGAAACGCAAACCCGAAGACGTCGAGCTGCGCCGCATCCCGGCTATCTTTCGCGAAAGCTGGGTCGGCCACGCGCGGGTTTTCTACGTCTTGGAGAGCCTCGGCGAGCTGCCGCGCCTGCACCAGGCGGTGTATCGCGCGGTCCACGTCGAGCGCGAGAACCTCACGACCGCGGACACTTCAGCCGACTGGGCCGGCCGCAACGGGATCGATCGCGCCCGCTGGCTCGCGGCGTACAACGCCCCGGAGATCGACAGCAAGGTCGAGCAGGCCAGGGCGGCCACGCGCGCCTACGGCATCCGCGGCACGCCTTCGCTCGTCGTCGACGGCCGCTACGTGACCTCGACCGGCATGAGCGAATCGGTGCCCGGTGTGATCACCATCCTCGACGGGCTCATCGGAATCGCACGCGACCGCCGCGCGGCGAAATAGCCCCGGCAGAACACCGCCATGCGCGTGTTCATCACAGGCGCATCGTCGGGTCTGGGCCACGCGCTGGCGGCGCTCTACGCGTCTCGCGGCGCGACCGTCGGGCTCACCGCCCGTAACGCTGCCGCGCTCGACGCGCTCAAAGCGTCGCTCCCTGCACCTTCGAGTGTCTATGCACTCGACGTTCGCGACGATGCCGCACTGCGCGCCGCCGCGGCGGACTTCATCGCCCGCCACGGCGTACCCGACCTCGTCATCGCGAACGCCGGGGTGAGCGTCGGCACCGACCCTGCGAATGCCGGCGATCTTCGGGTGCTGCGCGACGTGATCGACACCAACGTGATCGGCGCCGCGAACACTTTCCAGCCGTTCATCGAGCCGATGCGCGGCGCAGGGGCAGGCGTGCTTGCGGGGATTGCGAGCGTCGCGGGCTATCGCGGCCTGCCCGGAGGGAGCGCGTATTCAGCGTCGAAAGCGGCGTTGATCGCTTATCTCGAAAGCGTACGCGTCGAGCTGCACGGCTCGGGTGTCAGCGTGGTGACGGTTGCGCCCGGCTACATCGCGACCCCGATGACCGCGCGGAACCCGTACCGCATGCCTTTCATCCTCACCGCCGAAGAAGCCGCTTCGAGGATCGCTCACCTCATCGCCCGCCGGCGGTCCTACGCGGTGATCCCGTGGCCGATGGCGATCGTCGCGCGGATGCTGCGCCTCATGCCGAACGCGGTATACGACCGCGTCTTCGCGCGCGCACCGCGCAAACCACGGCGCGGTGACTGACGGCGCTGCGTGCGCCACGCGTTTCGCCACGTCGCGCTTGCTCGCTCCTCGCGATGACACGCTTGTGGTTATAGGTAGCGGAACGAGTTCTGCGCGGCAAATACGGCAGATGCACCACGGCTCCTAGCCGTGGTTGGACACAGGGCAAACTTCGAGCACGTGCTCAAGTTCATCTTCACTCATTGGCCGCGAGCCGAGTGCTAGCTCTAAGCAGTCAGCGAGTGTCGCGAGGCCGATTGTCCGCAACTGCGCAGGCAGTTCTGGACGGGACCTGGGATACTCTTTCGCTCTTAATAGCTCCGCTCGCGCCATGTGCGTCAAATAAGACAGTGCAAGTTCAGAGGCGGCGTCGCGATCTCCCGAGCGAATCATCTCTTTAGCCTGAGTAAGTGCCTTCTGTGCCCTCGCGAGCGCTTGATCATGTGATGGCAGTGGGATTCGATCTTCCCAACAGATCGCTAATCTTTTCCAGAAGTCATTTCTTTCAAAAAGCACTTTCCCAAACATGAGAGACGAGCTGAGCAGGTCATTGCCGTTCCGAAGCAGCGAATCCACATCGTGTGACGAATACGCCCGGAGGTCGATTTCAATCGGAGGCCGATGTTTCGCCTTCCGCGCATCTTCGGCAATAACGAGTAAATCCAAGTCGACACTTGGAACCTTCGGCCGAATGGAAGAACCGAGGGCGATTACGGCGACCATATTGTCATCATGCTTAGCCGAGTCTAAGAACGTTTCAACCCATCGCCTCGCCCGGGTTGTTGGCCACCTGAGGATGACATCCAACGCTGGCCGCTCGCTGGTGTTTTGACCTCCATTCACTTGCCTTTGCTCCCTGACAAGAGCAAGCCAACCGCGTCGACGAATTCTTCGAGTTCTATAACAAGTGCTCCGGCGTCAAGCTGCGGCGCTTCCACGTCTCCGTAAGTAGCCGCTTTTCGCGCATCATTAAGGTCGATCAATAGATTGAAGACGTCCGGAAGGTTATGCTTGCTGTGCAGCGTTTCGGCAATGTCGGCTTTCTCCCAATGCTTGGTGGACGCCTGCATATTTAGATGCAGCGCA
>JAQGNC010000105.1 GCA_028292065.1 Betaproteobacteria bacterium | reverse complement strand
CGCTTTATGCGGCAGGTCCGCGTTGACGAAAATGTTAGGCCTCATTCGCTATGCCCGGCTACTTTGTACATACCTTCTCCGTGACGGACTGCTTTGAATCAGACTCCGCGATCCACACGCACGAATTTTCTTTCATCAACTCGCCGGTGACGACGTAGCGCAAACCCACCTTGGGCGTGAAGTCGACTACTCCCTCGACGCTGAAGAACGTACCTGCTTCTCCTTGTTCCACGTGTCGAAGTATCTCAACTCAATCCGGCTCCCGGGCATAGGCGCTATACGAAGGTATGGACCGTCACAAGGATAGGTTACCTGCGTCTGGGTGGATGCAAGATCGAACATCGACGTCCAAGCGTGGAGTCCGCTTGCCCATTGCTGTTCGCAATGTGCTCACTCAGTACGAGCATCTCCCGAACAGCTGGGTCAGACCCCACATATTCCCTGTATCGGGTGACGATCATAGGCCACGGTTTTTTCATGGCGTGATGTCTAAACGATATGTCGAGCGGCGCGCCGCGATGACCGTTGATAATGCCGCTGCGCTTGCGGCGGAATCTTCCCCCGGTTTAGTTGACACCGGGTTGTTATGCCAGCCGTCGCTCATACGTCGCCGGCGGCACGTATCCAGCCGAGGAATGCAATCGCGTGTTGTTGTAGAACGGCATGTAGTCGCGCAGCTCTGCCGCAATCGGGTGATCTTCGTCGAAACGAACGCCATGCACAATGTCGGTCTTCAGCGAGTGAAAGAACGACTCCATATGTACGTTATCGTTCATCTTGCCCGGCGGTTCATACTCTGCAAGATGCCAAGGTGCGCCAGCCGCGCTTTAAACAGCGAGTTCCCGTATTCCATTCCCCTGTCACTATGGAAGATCAACCCGGCCGCAGGCCGGCGCTTGTGCACCGCTCGATTGAGGCTGCCATAGGTGCCGCGGCTTTCTTCGTGTATGCGCTTGATCTGCGTGCCCAGTGTCTCGTCCTGCTGCGCTCGTATGCTCATCGGCCGCTTCCGCCAGGCGTAATAGCCCGCACGCGTTACACCGTAGACGCGGCACATCACCGCAACTTTGTGCCGGGTCCGGTTTGCTTCGAGGAATTCGAAGACTTCCTCTTTTGATCCGAAGCAAACCGGATGGCTTTTTTTAGGAGTTCGTGCTCCTCTTTCAGAATCTTGTATTGGCGCTCGAGCTCTCAGCAGCGCGAGCTCCTCAATGACGATACTAGTGCAGGCGCTGTCGGGAACATTGGCCGAGTGACCGGCGGTGATAAGCCCCTGGAATTACTCGAACTCCACCGTGCCGCGGCTGCGGTCGCGCGTCAAGCTCGACCCCGAAAACCGTCACACAATCGGCAAAACTAAAGAGCTTACCGTTTGCACCGCCCACGGCCCAGCACGACGTTATGCGTCGCGTCTATGACACGACCTAAGGTGTAAAACAGCTCTTGTAGCAGAATAACGCGAACCAATGTTCTACAGGTCACGCCAGAGAGCAGCGGATGCTACAGTAAGTTCGAAGCACATTGCTCTTCGCGACGTGCAGCGTGAATTTTTATCGCCCTATGAACCAATTTAGAACATCTTTCGGTGCATTAGCCTTCGCCGCATTGCTGCTCGGTTGGTTCGCATACAGCGGCCAGAGCTCGCCCGCCACGCAACATCTTGACACGTTCGATTTCGGCGCAAGTCCTTACTACAGTGACTACAAAAACGTGGTCACCAGATACATCAAGGCACATAGCACCAATCGCTCCGATGATGTTTGCGTCATTGGACGTGTCTTTGATAACGGCCCCGGTGATGTATGGGTGCTGTGGCAGCAGGGGCGGCAGCTAATCCTTTGGGAAGGGCAAGACGACTTATATTTTTCGCGCAGAAAGCTTCATGTGCCCCGTGACGTGGTCAAAACGGAGAGCGAAATAAACGGCAGTAACTATCTGGTCACCCAAGAGTGGGTTGATGACCTTCGCAAGTCCTGTGCGGAACGTGGGGTTAAGTTACACATACGAACGCAAAAACAATAACAACACACAGCATCAGTTTTGACTTGCTCGTGGTGAAGGTCGCGAGCTGTAATACTGTTACCGGTTTAAACGGCTTCCATCTGACATCAGGGGGAAACGGCATGGGAAACTGGCGCGGCCGAGGACCGGTGGGTACCTGGAGTTTCGGCAGTATAGAAGACGGCACGCTCGCACGCACGTGGTCTTATGCTCCCGCAATGACCGGCGGCGTCACCACACCAATGACTTCATTCCCCCATGAACCTCACAGCGCAGTCAGTCACCTTAATGGAAACGGCGAAGCTTGCGCTGCCGGAGAAAACAACCGATGCCGGCGTAGAGGCGCGCACGCTGTTGGCCGAATGCGCCAACCCGAGCTCCCCATGGTGGACCACACAAGCCGACGCCCTTACATGCATGCAGCTGATGGATCGGGTACTTTGGAACCGTATGAGCGACCCGGGAAAGTTCAACGCGAGAGGAGCGAAGTCTCTTGCAGATATCGTGCGAGCGCCGAATCAATTCGCGGGGTTTGATCATTACCCGAATTACGACCCGAGCATTGTGCGCAACATTCAAAACATGCTCGATATTAGTAATCGGGATGGCGATGCAAGAAGAATGGCTTATCGTGCGTTCGTTGAAGCGGCGATTAACATAGCGCTCGGCACACGCATAGATGATCCTTCGCCCGGAATGCTCGCGGCCTGGAAGACGCAGAACGCTAAATCACCCGGCCCCAACTTTAAGCCCTATAAATCCCTGCTGAACAACACGTTCTACTACGTCGAAAAGGTAACTACGTCGCCTTAATTTTTCGAACGCAGACGTTTTCGAGAGGGAAATCTGTGAGCTCGTGGACGGCATGATCAAATGAGAGGACCTCTCCTGCGGGACGCGAGTATCAGACCCGGTGCTAAGAGTCAGTGCCATGCCACGCAAGCGCCTGTGATGGATTTCTTCGAACCGCAGCTCCGGTTTTTCCACGTTGAGCGGCGCGCGCGACACCGGATGCACAGCGACACCGTTACGGATAAACCACTCATCCTGACTCGCGTCCGCTCGAACCAGAGCTAGATTGCATTTACTTAAAACTTCTCGCTGGCCAGACGAACGCCAAGCGCAACGAAGACCGCGCCCATTGCCTTTCTAAGCACCGCCACCACTCCGGCGTTGTTCTGAAGTCTGGCCGTAGCGGCACTTGCGAAATAAACGAGAAGGATATTGATGCAAACGGCGACGATATTACTGGTAACACCAAGCAGCAACAGCTGCTGCGTCACAGATACGGTGGCGCTGTTCGCATCGACAAACTGGGGCAAGAATGTGAGAAAGAAGATCGCTACTTTGGGATTGAGTACATCACTCCAGAAGCCTTGCCAGAAGATCGCTGTCGTACTCAGTACCAGAGGGGAACCGTCACTAGCGCTGATAGCGTCCGACCTTGCCACTACGGCCTGTATACCAATGCAAACGAGGTAGATAGCGCCCAGCCACTTGATGATTGTGAAAGCAATGGAGGATGTAGCTAAGACCGCGGACAATCCCAACACCACAGCGGCCACGTGAACGTATGCGCCTACATTAATGCCAATGGCAGCAACAACGCCCGCCTTGCGGCCTTGTGCAATTGTTCGGGCGAGCATATATGCCATGTCCGGTCCGGGCACGATCACGAGCACCACGACGGCGCCTATGAACAAGAGATACGTGTGAACGTCGATCACGAAATCTAACGCAATGTTCAGCGGCGACCGGAAGCGCGTAGCGCTGACGGGCGCCCGCTGCAACTAAAGTTTTTAGGCAGCGCCTGTTTCACGCGCGCAACGCGCTGAGCCACTGACTCATTGGCCTCAAGGCGCAGAATCGGGCAATTCCGAGACGCGAGCCATGCAGTGTGCTTGGCGAGGCTTCTTCCTTCAGGTGGCCCATCATCGTAGAGTGCAGCCCACTCGAGGAAAGCAGGGTCAACCTTCCCGTACTTCTGCATCTCTCTTAGCTGAAGACGCTCGATACGGACAGCGGCTGGCAGGTAGATGAAGACGATCAAGTCAGAGGCGTCTTCGAGTTCTTGTCCCCAACCGACGATTGAACCGCTAAGAACAGCGTTCCCTGTTCCTTGTAGATCGCTTTGGAGCATGGAGAAGCGCTCCAAGGGTGGCCGCTTCTCCTGAAATGGCGGTGTGGTGGGCAACCAGTAGTAATGGTCTCCATCGAAGTGCATCAATCCCAACTCTTCAGCGAGGGCTGCACCTAGGGTGGTCGTGCCGCTTCCGGAAGCACCGGTGATGTGGATGCGCATGAGGATTTCGCTGCCTAACTACTTGTTGAGCGGCGCGCGCGACACCGCATGGACAGCGACGCCATTACAGGCACACCACTGACCCTGACTCGCGTCGGCTCGAACTGGAGTTAGGCCCACTTTGGCGGCAAGGCATGAATCGTCTCAGAGAAGAATGCCAGCATGGCAAATAAGCTGGGTAGGTTCACGGATTTGCAGTTCCCCTCAAAAATGTATCGCCAGTCCTCGAACAAACCGTCAAAGCCTTGTAGAGCGTGCTTAAGGGCTTGAGTACGGCTGTTATGTGGAGAAAGCTTATATTGCTGTTCGAGGTGGTCATGGATGGATTGTTCCAATGCCTCAAAAAGCTTGGACAGAATGTGGCCTCTTTGCAATGCAGAGCGGGAAGCAAGCCAAGCTTTCTTGCCACTGTTGGCGATCCCGATTGGGTCCGCGAGCCGCCATTCCATGTTTAAGCACTTGAGGTAGAGCTCAAGTGCGAAGGCCGCGTTTACAACTGTTGGCACTGACATGCGGGACTCTGCGTACGCATTCAGACTTTGCGCTGCAAGTCGAAAAGCATCTGCGGTTTTCAACACTCCAGGATCGGGAAGTGGATGCAGAGCCATAATTCGTCCTGTGGGCCTAATCGGGATAGGAAGAAGCCTCTCGGCCCCTCCCTCCGACACCACCGGACGTACGGGTCACGTATCCGGCGGTTCGATGAATTGAATTCCTACCGCGATGCAAGGCTCGGCAGTCCCAATTGCTTGAAGTAAGACAATGGTAACGCGATCGTCAGTGCCGGCGTCTTCGACAGCCGCCATGGGCCGTGGGCAGACTTACTGGTGTTCCACGCTTCGCGCATCGACACCCCGCGCTTACGCAGTTCCCGGTAGCCCGACGGCACCCATTGTTTCCAGATATAGCAGCGCAACTTGCGTCGCATCCATTTGTCGATGTCGCGCAGGGGACTCAGCACTTCGGCAATACCGAAGTACGCTTTCCAACCAAGCAGGGTTTCTCTTAGCTCCGCAACGACAGCGCCAATGCTGGCGCCTCGTGTACGACGAGTCAGTTCCCGCACCCGGTCCTTCAGCTTCTCGATGGCCTTGTCGGCGACCTTCAGCTTCGCTCCGGAACGGCTGACCGTGAAGCCCGGGAACTTGCGGTTCATGGGCCGATCCACCGCGCTTTTCAGCCGATTCACCGTGAGTCGCAGTGATTTGCCGATAAAGCGTGTCACGCTTGCCATCACGCGCTCTCCTGCTCGTTTGCTTTTGACCAGAATGTTGCAGCCATCGGCATAGCGGGAAAAGCGGTGGCCGCGCCGGTCCAATTCCCAATCCAGTTCATCCAGTACCACGTTTGCCAACACCGGCGAGAGGGGCCGCCTTGCGGCACGCCCATCGTTGTGGCCTCTCCGGTTGCCCTGACAATCCAGCGACGAGTTCACCCTGCGGCGTCGCCGCAGCCCGCTTGCGCAGGTGGTCAGATGCAATCCCGTCTCTCGTCGTCACGGTCCTTTGTCTTTCATCGTTCCGGCCTTCGGCGGCGGGCGCCGCCTACTATGCCTTCTGCTGACTTCTGCCGTTCGTTCAGCTCGGCTCGCGCCTCGTTCAGTTGGCGTGGGGTCACTCGCTAGCGCCAACAGCCCGGCAGATCTCCCGGGGTAAGACGCGTTACCTTCACTGCGTAGACGCCGAATTTACAAAGTGCACCCCAACCGCAGATGGAGGGCTTCCGGTCACGTGCCCGCTCGCCCCGGATGCACCACGCCTCATATCCGGTTCTTGTTCATCGCCCCGCAGTTTCGGATTGGACTTCCTTCAGACCCCGCCTCGCGACGACGCCCTTGTCCTTCTCCTTGCCTTCGGCTCTGGGAAAACCTGGCAATCGGACTTTCATCGACTAAGTAACACGCCATGCCCGGCGCACACGACAGAATTGAGCGGCGCGCCGCTTTTGGCGCGCCCGCTCCAATCTTACAGAACGTATCTAGCGAGGTCCTCGCTCTGCGCCAGGTCCTTCAGCCTGCCATCGACGAACGCCGCGTCGACCACGATGGCATCGCCTGCGTGCTTGGGCGCGTCGAAGGAAATTTCCTCGAGCAGGCGCTCCATCACGGTATACAGCCTGCGCGCGCCGATGTTCTCGGTCTTCTCGTTCACCTGAAAAGCGATTTCGGCGAGACGCCGGATGGCGTCGGGCCTGAAGTCGAGCTTCACGTTTTCGGTCGCCAGGAGTGCTTCGTACTGGCGCACCAGACACGCGTCGGTGTTGGTGAGGATCTGCTCGAAATCCTCGACCGAGAGGCTCGCGAGCTCGACGCGGATCGGGAAGCGGCCCTGGAGCTCGGGGATGAGGTCCGAAGGCTTCGACAGGTGGAAAGCGCCGCTCGCGATGAAGAGGATGTGATCGGTCTTGATCATGCCGTGCTTGGTCGAGACCGTCGTGCCTTCGACGAGCGGCAGCAGGTCGCGCTGCACACCTTGGCGCGAGACGTCGGCGCCCTGGCTCTCCTGCCTCGCCGCGATCTTGTCGATCTCGTCGAGAAACACGATGCCGTTCTGCTCGACGTTCGCGAGCGCGTTGACCTTCAGGTCCTCGTCGTCGACGAGCTTCGCCGCTTCTTCCTCGGCGAGCAGCTTCATCGCTTCGCGGATCCTCAGCTTGCGCGTGCGCTTGCGGCCCTGCCCGAGGTTCTGGAACATGCCCTGGATCTGCGACGTGAGGTCTTCCATGCCCGGCGGCGCGAAGATCTCCATGTGCGGCGAGGTCGCGGCGACTTCGATCTCGATCTCCTTGTCGTCGAGCTCGCCTTCGCGCAGCTTCTTGCGAAATTTCTGGCGCGTCGTCGTGTCGCTCTCGGTCACTGAAGTGCCCGAGTAATCACGCGCCGGAGGCAGCAGGGTATCGAGCACGCGGTCTTCGGCGAGCTCTTCGGCCTGGGTCCGGACCTTGCGCGTCGCGTGCTCGCGCGCGTCCTTGATCGCGGTCTCGACGAGGTCACGGATGATCGTATCGACATCGCGTCCGACGTAGCCCACTTCGGTGAACTTGGTCGCCTCGACTTTGACGAAAGGCGCGTCGGCGAGCCGCGCGAGACGCCTCGCGATCTCGGTCTTGCCGACACCGGTCGGCCCGATCATGAGGATGTTCTTCGGCGTGATCTCCTGCCGCAAAGGATCGGCGACCTGCTGCCGGCGCCAGCGATTGCGCAGCGCCACCGCGACCGCGCGCTTCGCGTCGGCCTGGCCGATGATGTGTTTGTCTAGCTCGTGGACGATTTCTCTGGGGGTCATATCAAGGCGAAGTGCGTGAGGCGTGAGGGGTGAGGCGTGAGGTGTCAGGAGGCTGGAACGGGCTTACGCCTCACTCCTCACGCCTCACCCCTCACGCTTTAATCGAGGGTTTCGATCGTATGCTGCTGATTCGTATAAATGCACAGGTCGCCGGCGAGGGTGAGCGCGCGCTTGACGATGTCCGCGGGGGAAAAATCGGTGTTGTCGAGGAGCGCGCGCGCCGCGGCCTGGGCGTAGGGGCCGCCGCTGCCGATGGCGATGAGGCCGAGCTCGGGCTCGAGCACGTCGCCGTTGCCGGTGATGATGAGCGACGCTTCGCGATCGGCGACCGCGAGCATCGCTTCGAGCCGGCGCAGGATGCGGTCGGTGCGCCAGTCCTTGGCGAGCTCGACCGCCGAGCGCGTGATGTTGCCCTGGTGCTTTTCGAGCTTGGCTTCGAAGCGCTCGAACAGGGTGAACGCGTCGGCGGTGCCGCCGGCAAAACCCGCGATGATGCGGTCCTGGAAAAGACGGCGCACTTTGCGCGCGGTCGCCTTGACCACGATGTTGCCCAAGGTGACCTGACCGTCGCCGCCGAGGGCGACTTTATTGCCGCGGCGGACGGAAAGTATGGTGGTGCCGTGAAACGTTTCGCTCATGGACTCGGGGAGGTGGAGGACGGGAGACGGCGCGGGGCCATCGTGCTGGAGATGGGGCCGGCCGCGCGCAATTCAAGGCGATTCTACCCCGCTACGCCGGGAGCGCTTCCGCGCGGGGGGCGCCGCGGCCCGAGCACGAACACGACCGCGCCGAGCGCCGTCATCGCGCACACGATGAGCGGCCCCGGCGGCAGGTCCGAGACGAGCGAGAGCCCCAACCCGGTCGCGTAGCCCGCGGCGCCCAGCGCATAGCACGCGACGAGGCGCCCGCGTTGGAGCCGCCGCGTCGCGAGCGCAGGGACGATCAGCGTCGTGAACACCAGATAGAGCCCGACGAGCTGCACCGACACCGTCACCGCGCACGCGAAAAGCGTATAGAAACCGACCCTGCCGATGCGCGCGCCGAAGCCGAACCAGATCGCGAGGATCGCGGCGTAAATCGCCGCCTCGACCGGGAGCTCGTGCGGATTCACCCACAGGATCTGGCCGATCAGCAGGTCTTTCAGGTGCTCGGCGCCGTGCGGATTGGCTGCGAGCATCAGGATGGCCGCATTCGCCGCGACGACGAAAGTGACGCCGATGATCGCTTCCTGCACGTCGGCCCACCGCTTGTCGGTATAGGTCAGCAGCAGCGCGCCGCCGAGCGCCGCCGACAACGCCGCGGCCTGCACCGCCCACCCGTGAGGCACGAAGCCGAGCCAGTCCGCAGCGATCACGCCGAGACCCGCGATCTGCGCGACCGCAAGGTCGATGAATACGATCCCGCGATTGAGCACCTGGATGCCGAGCGGGACGTGAGTCGCGGTGATCAGGAGCCCTGCGATCAGCGCGGGCCACACCAGGCTCCAGTCGATCGCCGCCGTGCTCATTTCTGCGCCGCGAGGAGCCTCGCGATCGTGTCGTCGTAAAGGCCGAAGAGGTCTTTTGCTTTTTCGGTGCCGCCGACGGTGTAGGGCAGCATCACCGCGGGAATGTTGGCGCGCTGCGCGATGAATTCTGCGGGCCGCGGGTCGTTGTATGTCGATCGCAGCACCGCTTTGGCGGGGTCCTTGCCAAGCTGCGCCAAGAGATCGGAGAGATGCGCGGTGGTGGGCGGCAGGCCGGGTTTCGGCTCGAGCGAACCGACTTCGCGCAAGCCGAGCCATTTCACGAGATACGAGTTGTCCTTGTGATAGACCACGACCGGCATGCCTTTGAGCGGCGCGGCCTCTTTCTGCCAGCGCGCAGTCGCTTGGCTCCAGCGCTCGAGAAACGATCGGGTTCGCTCGCGGTAGCCCGCAGCCTCGCCGCGGTCGAGCTGCGCCATGCGCTCGCCCAGTGCGGTCGCGACGCGCGCAACGTTCGCCGGGTCGAGGTGGAGGTGAGGATTGCCCGCCGGATGGACGTCGCCCATCGAGCGGTCGACGCGGGTCGGCACCTCGATCAGCGCCACCTGCGCGGCGGCTTCGAAGTGCCCGGGCTGGCCCGGCTGGATCTTGGAATTGCCCGACTGGCTCTGCAGCAGCGGCGCCCAGCCGATCTCGAGCTCGGCGCCGGTGCACACCATCAGGTCGGCGCTGCGGGCGCGCGCGATGAGGCTCGGCCGCGCTTCGATGCGATGCGGGTCCTGCATCGCAGTCGTCGCCGCGGAGACGTTGACTTTGTCGCCGCCGAGCTCTTTCGCGAGTGAAGCCCATTCGGGCTCGCACGCGAGGATGTTGAGGGCCGCGAAAGCGGGGGTCGCGGTGAGTAGCACGGTGGCTGCGACAAGCGCGCGCGTCAGTGAGGTAATCATAGGTTCTCCATGTTCAGTCGACAGGCGACTGCGTAGCGGCGCTCAGAGCGCCGGTCTTCGTCCGTCCTCCAGTACCCCAGTCGTCCGGACGAAGACCGGCGCCCGCGCCTGGCGCAGTCGCGGCGGTCATCGTTGTAGCGACGCATTGGTTTCGTTGCGCCAGGTCTTCTTAGAAACGGTGTGCACCGTGCGGTCCGAGGCTGTGGATGTATTGCAGAAGAATCTGGTTGTCGGTGGCGCCGAGACGCGACTTGTCGGCGGCGAGCTGCAGCCTCAGGCGGCTGAATTCGCTCGGATTGAAGTCGAGCATCGCGGTGTTGCGGGTCGGGTTGTGGACCGCCAACGCCGGAAAGTCGGCGAGGGTCGCCGCGCCGCTCGTGACCACCCCGATGTTCACGGTGCCCCGGCTGAGCGCGTCGTAGCGGTAGCCCACGCGCCAGCGCGGCAGGAACTGGTAGACGCTTTGCGCGTACCACCCCGATTGCGCCAGCCGCAGGCCGTCGGTCAGCGCGGCGCCGGCCTGGTCAAAAGTGAAATCGCCGTCCTGCCGCGCGCGGAAATACTCGCCCTGCAGCTTCACGTTGGTGTAAGTCGAGTTGCCGTTCGGCGACCATTTGAGGACGCCGTCGACGATCCACACGCGCGAGCGGCCGGTGAAGCTGTTGGTGACGGCGGCGCCCGCGGCGTTGACGTCGTCATACGTGCGGTTGCGAGCGGAAGTCCTCAGATACGACACGCCGGTGCGCCACGCATAGCTCTCGCCGATGTCGCCGCCGACGTGAGCAAAGAGTGCGGCGGAGCCTGCGCCGTTCTTGTTGCTGTCGGAACCCGGGAACGAGCGGCCGCTCGCGATTTCGCCGCCGAGCTCGACGAAGACCGGCGTGGGCGCGACCCATCTCAGCTGCAACCCGTCCTGCTGGTAGCGGCCGCCGAGAAAAGCCTGGTAAGCCAGCGGCGCGTCCTGGAAATCCCACGCGTGCTGGTGGATTTCGTTCTGATAACCGATGCCGGACAGGAATCGCCCGCCTTTGAGTGTCAGGCCCTGCGGCAGGGCGATGGTCTGGAAATACGCTTCCTCGACGCTCACCGCGTTGTCGGGCGCGAGAGAGGCCACCAGGGCGCCGCGGAAATACGGGTCGACGTTCGCGGTGAAGACGAGCTCGCTCTCGCCGAGGCCGAAGCTGCGCGGCGGCGGGCCGACCTCGCCGCCCGAAGGCACGAAACCGTTGATGACGAAGTTGTTCGGGTCGCGCGAGGTGCGCGCGTAAGTGCCTTGCAGGATCAGCGAGATCGCCGGGTTGAATGCGTTCTGCGCGGGCACGGCACTCGCCGCGACGGGCGCGGGGGTCGGTTGCGCGGCCGCGGGTAAGGCGGTGCTGGCGTCCGATTGCGCCGCCGGCGCCGGTGCCGCGCTCGTTTCGGATTTCGCCGCCCTCGCTTCGGCGTCGTTCAGGCGCTTCTCGAGCGCCTGCATGCGCTCTTCGTAACTGCGCTGCAGCGCTTTCATCTCGTCGCGGACGCGCGCCAGCTCTGACGCTGAAGGGTCCTGCGCGTGTGCGGCCCACGGGGCCGCCAGCATCAGTGCGATAGCGGACGCGGCAACAGGTGCTTTGACCATGTCTACACTCCTTGAACATGAAGGATGCCGCGGCGCCGGTTAAAGCGACGCGACCCGATCTGTCAGGGAGGAGACGGCGGACCGCGCGAGCGTGGAGTCGGAGTGTGTAGCGTCGCGAACGAGCCGGCGGCGTGCGACGGCGCGTGCGCTGCGGGGCTGGTGGCGTGGAACGGGACGCACCCCAGCGGTCCCGCCCCGAGGACCTGTCCGTACGCCGCGTCGAGCGGGCACAGCTTGGACGCGTCCGACTGCGCCGGCGAATCAGCCGGCTGGACCGCCTTCGCCTGTGGACCCTGACGGTGCACAGGCACGTGCTGAGCCGCGTGCCAGACCGCGTGCGCGAGCCCGACGTGCTGCGCGACCAGCAACAGCGCGCACAAGAGCTGCAGCAGCGCTCGTTTCACACCCGTCGATGATCGCGAAGTAGGATTCATGGCTCGTGCGTACAGTAGCACGGAGGCAGGCGACTGACCCGGTGTTGGTTGTAGGGGACAGACCCCGGTTTTGCTTGGTCTTGCTTCATAGGGGTCTGTCCCCGGTTTGGTCCTGGATACGGCCGCGGCCGAGGCATGCCCTGAAGCAAACCGGGTCTGTCCCCCAAACCGGGTGTCCCTACCCCCGCGCCAGCACCCGCGCGATGTCGGTCTCGTGCGCGCGCCACGCCGGGAGCAGCGCGGCGAGCATGCCGACGACCAGGGCGCCGGCGATGATCCAGCCTTCGTTGGGGCTCCACACCCAGCCGGTGATGCCGACCTGCTGAAAGCGCAGGGCGAAACCGAGGATGGACGTGAGCAGGTGGCCGAGGGCGAGGCCGAGGACCGCGCCGATCGCGGCGAGCAGCGCGCCTTCGAAAAGCAGCAGGACCATGAGCTGGCGCGGGCTCGCGCCGAGCGCGCGCATGATCGCGAGGTCGTAGCGCCGCTCGTTGAGCGCGGTGTAGAGCCCGATGAAGACCGAAAGCCCCGCCGCGACCACGAGCACGAACGCAAAGCCTCGCAGCACCCGCATGCCGACGACCATCACGCCGAACAATCGCGACGTTTCGAGGATCGGCGACGCCGCCTGCATATCGGGGTAAGCGTTCACTTCGCGCGGCAGGGTCGCCCCTGCGAGAGGCGTTGCGTACTTGATGAGGAGCGCGCTGATCTCCCTGCCGTCGTCGACCTTGGGCTCGCGCACCAGTCCGCCGCCGCGGTCGGCGTGCATCGTCCACACGCTCGCGACGTCGGTGAGGATGAGGTGGTCGAGCACGGTGCCGGTCGGCCACAGCACGCCGACGACCTTGAACGGGTAATCGGTATGCGGCGCTTCGGACTGGCGCGCCATGCCGTGATTCACCGTCAGCGACCAGCCCGCCCGCAGGCTCGTGCGCGCGGCGACTTCGGCGCCGATCACCGCCTCGAGCGGGGCGTGCCAGAGCTCGCCTTCGCGCAGCCTCGCGTCGTACTGCATGACGTAATCGTGCGTCGTGCCGACCACGCGGAAACCTTCGTAGTTGTCGGCGAGCGCGATCGGGATCGCCTGTTTCACTTCGGGCTTCGCCGCGATCTGCAGCGCCTGGCCCCATGGGATCGAACCGGTGGGCACGTCGAGCTGGTACACGCTCGACAGGATGATCTGCAGCGCGCTGCCTTTGGCGCCGACGACGAGATCGATTCCGCGCGAGTCCACGTGCATGCGCTCTTCGAGCTGCTCGGCCGTCAGCACGAGCAGGGTGATCGCGGCGACCCCGAAAGCGAGCAGCACCACGTTGAGCACCGTGCTCATGTTGCGCGCGCGCAAGTAGGCGAGGCTGATCCCGGCGAGAGTCACGGCTGCCGGTCCAGGATGAACTGGTTGCGAAAGCGCGCCTTGATGCGCTGGTCGTGCGTCGCGATCATCAGGGTCGCGTTGCACGCGCGCGCCTGCGCTTCGAGCAGGTCGAGCGTCTGCATGCAGTGCGCGTCGTCGAGATTGGAAGTCGGCTCGTCGGCGAGCAGCAGCGTCGGGCGGTTGACCACCGCGCGCGCGACCGCGACGCGCTGCGCCTGCCCGAACGAAAGCTCGTGCGGATACGCGTCGGCCTTGTGGCGCAGGCCGAGATCTTCGAGCACCTCGTGCACGCGGCCGAGATTCTCGCCAAGCCCGGAAAAAAATTGCGCCATCAGCAGGTTCTGCGCGACGGTCAGGCTGCCCAGGAGGTGCAGGCGCTGGAGCACGATGCCGATGTGGCGGCCGCGAAAGCGCCCGAGCTGCGACGTCTTGAGCTTGCCGAGCGAGTTGCCCGCGACGATGACTTCGCCGTAGCTCGGTTTGAGTATGCCGGCGAGGATGTGGAGCAGCGTGGTCTTGCCGCTGCCCGACGGGCCGAGCACGAGCCAGTGCTCGCCCTGCTCGGCGAGCCAGTCGCGTATCTGCAGCGCGTCTACGCCGTTGTACGCGTGTCTGACGTCGCGCAGCTGGAACACGATTTCCTCCGGGATAAGAGCGACGTGGGCCCCGGCGCAGGCCGCTCGCGGGATCGGCGCACTAGGCGAGCTCGCGCAGGACGCTCGCGGGATCGGCCGCGGCGCCTTCGGCGCAAAGCTCGAGCCCGCTGATGAAAATCGCCTGCGGCAGCCTGCGCCCGATGAACACGATCACGCTCTCGCGCTTTTCGCCGCGCGACCAGCGCGCGCCGGGCTCCGATCCGACCATCCTCTGCACCCCCTGGAAGATGACGCGCTCCACGCGCCCCGCGACTTCGACGATGCCTTTGTAGCGCAGCATGTCGTCGCCGTAGCGCTCGATCAGCAGGCCCAGAAAGCTCTCGAGCTTCTCGAGATCGAGCGGCCGCTGCGCGCGGAAGACGAACGAGCCGATCTCGTCCTCGTGAGGGTGCGCGGGCTCTTCGAGGAAATGCGGATCGACCGCGAGCGCCGCGTCGAGCTCGAAA
This sequence comes from Betaproteobacteria bacterium, assembly GCA_028292065.1. Lineage (GTDB taxonomy): Bacteria > Pseudomonadota > Gammaproteobacteria > Burkholderiales > SG8-41 > JAQGMV01. The sequence goes on along the minus strand of JAQGNC010000105.1, from coordinate 5,643 downwards.
CCGCCGACGTCGAGCACGTCCGCGAGCGCGGCACGCCCGTGCTCGACCGTTGCGACCTGCGCACGCGCGTTCATTCTGCGCAGCCGCTGCACGAGATCGCGAGTCTCGTTGGCGCTGACCAGATCGGTTTTCGTGACCAGGAGGCGGTCGGCGAAACCGACCTGCCGGCGAGCCTCAGCGTGGTCTTGCAGGGTGCGCGCGCCGTGCTTCGCGTCGACGAGCGTCACGATCCCGTCGAGACGGTAGTCGGCTGCGACCTCGTCTTCGACGAAGAAGGTCTGTGCGACAGGACCGGGGTCGGCCATGCCGGTGGTCTCGATGATCACGCGCTCGAAGTTGAGCGCGCCGCCCGCGCGCTTGACCGCGAGCTCGGCCAGTATCCGCGTCAGGTCGCCTCGCACAGTGCAGCAGATGCAGCCGTTGGCGGTCTCGACGATCTGCTCTTCGCGCTCCTGCAGCAGGATTTCGTTGTCGATCCCCGCTTGGCCGAGCTCGTTCTCGATGACCGCGATCCGCGTGCCGTGCGCGGCTTTCAGGATGTGATTGAGCAGCGTGGTCTTGCCGCTGCCGAGAAAGCCGGTGAGGAGGGTGACGGGTACGAGTGCCGGCGAGGGGGTCATGTTGCGCGAGTGAAAGCGAAGGCGGGTGGGGGGCCGCCAGGCGCCACGGCGCGAGCGGCGCAGCGAATTGTATACTGCCGTGAATGAAGCGCCTGCTGCTCGGCCTGATCGCAGGCTACCGTTATTTCCTCAGTCCTTTGCTCGGTCCGTCGTGCCGCTTCTATCCGACGTGCTCGGCGTACGCCGAGGAGGCGATTCGCGACCACGGCCTGCTGCGCGGCTCGTGGCTGGCGATTGTGCGCATATCGAAGTGTCACCCGTGGCATCCCGGCGGCGTCGACCCGGTGCCGCCGCGTAAAGAGTAGCGCCTCGCGGCCAAAACCAAAACCAAAGCCAAAGCCGAAGCCAAAGCCAAAGCCAAAGCAGGAAAGAAGGACGCAAAGGAAAGGGCATGGACGCCAGGTGGCGTTTAGGAGCGGCGAGCCCGACGAGCCGCCCGGATCGTTACCGTCGCGTCCCCTGCTTCTTCCTTTGCGTCCTCGCTTCCTGCTGTTGAGCCTTCCTGCTGTCGACCCTTCCTGCTTCTGACCGGCGCCCGACTATAATCGCCGCTTCGCCGCAAACACGCACCGCGAGATGTCCATACCGAAAAGCCGTGTTTTTTCGATAGCGTCCCCGCTCGTCGCGACCGCTCTCGCGCTGGCGACAGCCGTCGGCGCCCACGCCGCCGAGCTGCGCAGCAGAGCGCAGACGCTCAGCCTGAGCGAGGTGTTCTCGCACGCGCTCAAAATCGACAGCCAGGGCGAAGTCGGCCGCGCGCGCTACGCGCGGGAGCAGGCCGCGGGCGCGGTGCAGGTCGCCGAAGGCGCTTTCGACTGGGCCTTTCGCACCTCCACCGGCTACAACCGCATCTATCAGCCGGCGTCGCTCAACGGTTTTCTCACGACCGGGGTCGACAGCTTCAACGTGCTCTCCTCGACGATGTTCGTCGAGCGCCAGTTCGCGAACGGCATCAGGGTGCGCCCCGGTTATCTCGTGACGCAGAACAAGGACAACTTCAGGTCGGACCTGGCCCGGCTCGGCAACCGCCCGCTGCTGCAGGTCGACGTACCGCTCGACGGGTCGCTCGGCGCAGGCGCTCCCGATGCGCTGCGCCTGCAGGCCGCGCAATCGGACCACGCGGCCGCCCAGACCGACGCCGATTTCGCCCGCCAGGCTTACCTGCACCGGGTCATGACCGCGGTGTGGCTGCAGGTGGCGGCGCGGGAGCGCGCCACGGTTTACCGCGATCTCGCGGAGCGCCTCGAAACCGTCGCCGCACGGGTGGGCCGTCTGGCGCGCGCGGGCGAAGCCGCGACGCTCAATGCCGACGAGCTTCGCGGGCGTGCCTCGCTCGCACGCGCGCTCGCCGAGCGCGACGCGGTCGAGCTGGTCGCGGCACGGATACAGCTCGCGTCCCTGATCCAGGTCCCGGCCGACGTTTTCGCGGGCGTGGACACGCAGTTCCCGCGGATCGGCGCCAGCGACGCGACGCAGCGCGACAGGCTGCCCGCTTACGTCGAGCAGGCGCTGCAGCGACGCCCCGACGTGCGCAGCCAGCTCGAGCGGATCGATGCGGCGCGATTGCGGGGGCGCATCGGCGAGCGCGAAGCCGATTCGCAGCTCTCGCTGACGGTCGGCCACGACCGGCTGCTGGTCAACTACTACACCCCGATCGGCGACAACAAGCGCAGCGGCGCGCGCCGCCAGGCGGCCGCGGGCGTCGGTGCGGCCGAGGACGGCCTCGAAGAAGCGAAGCAGCGGGTCCGTGTCGAGACCCAGCTCGCGCTCGAGCGCCTCATCGCGTCCAAATCGTCGATCGAGCGCGCGGGCAGCGCGATGGACACCACGCGCGAGAGACTGAACCTCGTCGACCAGCTCGTGAACGACGGGCGGCACCCGCCGAGCGCGCTCGCCGACGCGGCCGACCAGTTCGCGGCCGCACGGCGCCAGTGGCTCGATGCCAATCTCATCTACGCCCTGGCGCTCGCCGATTTCAGGCGCGCCACGGGCAGCATCCCGGAAGGGGCGGCCGAGCCCGCGGACCTCGCCGGGCTGTTCGTGACCGAGCCGTGACGCGCCGGCGCTCGCGCGCGTGAGCGCCGGCGCGCTCGTGCTCGCGTGGGTCGCGGGTCTGTTCTCGTTCGGTGCGGCTGCGATCGCGGTCTACGCCGCGCGCAAACCCGACGAAGGGCGCGAGCTGTGGCGGGTTTTCGCGAGCACCGTCGTCATCGCCGCGGCTTTCCTGGTACCGGCCGGCATACACCCGTGGCTGTTCTCGGCGGTGGTTGCGGCCGCGGCGTGGCGCTGCGCATTCGAGCTCGCGGCCACTTACGGCATCCGGGTCGGTGCGGCCGGTCATGCGGCGCTGGCCGCCGCAGCCGCGGGCGCGGTGTGGTGGGGGGCCCAGGGCGATGCGGCGAGCAGCACCGCGCTGCTCGCCGCGACCGCGGCAGTGCTTGCGCTGACCGCTCCGCTGTACCTGGCCGCCTTCGCACGGCGCCCGACGGATTTCCGCGCAGGGATCGTCGCCGCCGCTTTCCCGCTGCTGGCGGCCGCGCACCTCTCGCACCTCGCTCACGCCCGCGACGGTTTCGTGTGGCTGTGCGTGCTTTACGCGACCGTGGAGACCCAGGACTCGATGGCTTTCCTGTGCGGGCGGGTCTTCGGCAGGCGCCGCGTGCTGCCACGCCTGTCGCCCAACAAGACCCTGGAAGGCGCCATCGCGGGGGCGTGCTGCGGCGTGAGCGTAGGCGCGGGAATGGCGTGGGGGCTGCTGCACCTGGCCCCCGCGGCCGCCGTGGGCGTGGGGGCACTCGTCATGACGGCGGGTTTCTGCGGCGATCTTTTCACCTCGGCCTTGAAGCGCGCGGCGCAAGTCAAGGATTTCCCGCGGCTGCATCGCCTGCACGGCGGCCTGCTCGATATCTATGATTCGACGCTGTTTGCGGCGGTCCCGTTGAGCATCATCACAGCGTTTGCGGTTCCGCCGATATAATCGGGCCCATGCCAGTTCTCGACCGCCTCAGAGCTCTCGCCGCGAAAGAGCTTTCGATAGACAGTACCACGCTCGATCTGCACACGCCGTTATCGGCGCTGCACATCGATTCCCTCGCCTTCGTCGACTTCATGTTCAAGGTCGAACAGGAGTTCGGCATCAGGGTTCCCGATGAGCGGATCAGCAAGATGCGCACGATCGGCGATCTCGAGCGCTCGGTGTCCGAGCTCCTTCCCGCCTCGTCCAGCACGTAGCGCCGCCGACCCGCATGAACCGCGTCGCGGTCACCGGAGCCGGCGTGATCTCGCCGATCGGCGTGACGCTGCCCCAATTCCACAGCGCCCTGGCCGCCGGCCGCTCGGGCGTGCGCCGGCTGCCGGTGGAAATCGCGGGAGCCTCGGGTGTCGAGGTCGGCGCACGCGTCGAGTGGGACCCGCTGACCCTCCTCAAGCCGAATGAGGCGTCGGCGCTCGACCGCGTGTCGCAGCTCGCGATCGGCGCGGCGACCCAGGCGCTCGAATCGAGCGGAATCGACCTTGGCGCCGCCGATCGCGACCGCATCGGCGTCTATTGGGGCACCGGCCTCGGCGGCGCCCAGACGCTCGAGACGGCTTACAAGACGCACCACGAGCCCGGCAATGCGCGGCTGCGCCCGCTGACCGTCGTCATGGCGATGACCAACGCTGCCGGATCGAACATCGCCATGCGCTTCGGCCTGCGCGGCGTCTTCGCCAACTTCTCGACCGCGTGCTCGTCTTCCGCGATCGCCATCGGCGAAGCGATGCGCGTGATCGCCGCGGGACGCGCCGACGCGGTGCTCGTCGGGGGATCCGAATCGCTGCTGACCCCGGGCACCCTCGCCGCGTGGCTCGCGCTGAGAACCCTCGCGCCGATCGACCGCGACGACGCGTCAGCGAGCTGCAAACCGTTCGACAGGCGGCGCGCCGGCCTCGTGCTCGGAGAAGGCGCCGCGGCGTTCGTACTGGAAAGCGAGCGTCACGCCAAAGCGCGCGGGGCGCGCATCTACGGCTACATCAGCGGCTACGGCAACACCTGTGACGCCGCGCACATCTCGCGCCCGGACCCGCGCGGCCAGGCCCGCGCGATGCGCGATGCGCTCGACGAAGCGGGTCTTGCCCCTCGCGACATCGCCTACATCAACGCGCACGGCACCGCGACCGCGGTCGGCGACACGGTGGAGGCGCAGGCGATCAACGCCGTCTTTACAGGGCACGTCGCCGACGTGCGGGTGAGCTCGACCAAGTCGCTGCACGGGCACCTGCTCGGCGCGGCGGGCGCGCTCGAGCTCGCGGTCGCGCTCTACGCGCTGCAGGAAGGCGTGATCGCGCCGACCGCTTTCCTCGAAGACCCCGACCCCGCGTGCGAGCTGAGGCACGTCGCGATGAAAGCCGAGCACATCGCGCCGCCGGCGGCGGTCATGTCGAGCTCGTTCGCGTTCGGCGGGTCGAACGCGGTGCTCGTCGCCACCCGCGCGTAACCTCCCGATGAAGCTGCTGGCGCGCGTGAAAGACCGCTGGAACGCGCTGCGCGGGCGCAAGGGCGAGGCCATCACCACGCACAAGCAGGCGACCCGCGCCCTGCTCCGTATCCGCCTCGAGCTTTTCCTTTCGGCCGGCGGCACCCTCGCCGTGCCCCGCGGCGCCGACCCCGACGTGACGGTGATCGTCATCACCTACAACCAGCCCGAGCTCGTCTACGGCTGCGTGTCGTCGATCGCCGAGACGCTCGGCTCGAGCGCGCTGCGCGTCGAAGTGGTGATCCTCGACAACGGCTCCAATGCCGAAACGCTGCAGGTGCTCGATCGCGTGCGCGGCGCGACCGTCATCCGCAGCGAAACCAACCTGCATTTCCTGCTGGGCGTGAATCGCGCGGCGCGTGAGGCGCGCGGGCGCCACCTGTTGCTGCTCAACAGCGACGCGCAGCTGCTTCCCGGGACGCTCGAAGCCGCGGTTCGAACCCTCGAAAGCGCCGAGGACATCGGCGCGGTCGGCGCGCGTATCGTGCTGCCCGACGGCACGCTGCAGG
>JAQGNC010000073.1 GCA_028292065.1 Betaproteobacteria bacterium | reverse complement strand
GCTGCAGGCGAGGCGCCTGCGCTACTCGAGCGGTGAGGCGTGCACCGAATCAGGTGCCGGAAAGCCGCGTCACCACATCACTCAGCAGCGCGCGAACTCGCGGGTCTTCATCGGTCGCCGCGAGCCGCGAGTACACATCCAGAGCGCGCTTCGGATTGCTCGCGTATCGATACGCGGTGAGCAGGCACCCGACGCCGTCGCGGTGGCGGCCCTGCTTGGCGTAGATCTGTCCGAGCGAGCCCCACGCCGACGCGCGCTCGGGCGCCATCGCGAGCGCATCGACGAGCGCTCGCTCGGCCTCGGCGATGCGCCCGGACTTGAGCAGCGCGTAGCCGAGGTTCTCAGCGATCTCGGCGCTGCCGGCGTCGGCTGCACGCGCCTGGCTGAAGTAATCGGCGGCTTCGGAATACCGCTGCCTCTGCCACAGCGCGAGGCCGCGATCGTTGAGGTCGCGCGCTTTGCGGCGGTCTCCGCGCGCGGGTCTGGGGCGTGCCTTGATCTCGGCGGCGATACGCTCGACCTGCGCACGCTCCCCTGCGGCCGCGGCGGCGATGAGGCGCTGGACATCGGCGGTATCGGCCGTGCCGCTTTGCGCCTGCGCCGCGTTATACCCGGGCGCCGCTCGCGATTCACCCGCGTGCACGATGCCGTGCGCGAGCGCCAATGCGCAGCCGACGCACAGGAGGAAGGCTGGAGTGTTCATTCCGCGGCCGAAAGGCTGAGTACATGCATTCCATGCGCCGCCGCCCGGGGGCTGGCGGGACGAGGCTGACGCTGCATTGTAGGTCACGCACGTGCAAAGCGAAGCCGCCCGCCGCATCGTCACGGCAGCCCGGCTGCGACCGACAGTCGATACAGGTTCGCCTCCTTCGAGACCACGTCGGCGGGCTGCGCCGGGTCGTTCATGATGCGAGTGATCTTGCGGGTGAACTCGACGGGCTTGTGGCTGTAGCGCGAAGCCACGCCCGCGAGCCACGTCTTGATCGCGGCTTCACCCGCTTCTCCGGTTTTATGAGCCGCGCGATACGCTGCGGTGTGCTCGCGATACGCGTCCAGCGTCGCGAGCTTCGCGGCGACGAAATCGAATGCGTGAGCCTTGCTGTCGAACGCCGCGAAGCGCTCCTTGATGCCGCGCCGCCGCTCGCATGCGGGCAGATACGCTTTGAGCGGCTGCGCCGGACCGGGAACGAACTTCCACGCGAAGACGTTGTTCGCGTCGAGCGCGACGCGAGTCCAGCCGTAACCCGATTCGGCGATGGCGATCGCAGCGAGCGCGCTCGCGGGAACGCCGTGGGCCTTCTCCGCGCGCATCGCGAGCTCGCTCACGTCGCGGATGAAAGCGGCGCGTTCTTCCGGCGTCGGGTGTCCCGGCTTGGTGCCGTAACAACCCCACGCCGCAGCGCCGGCATCGTGGAAAAAGATCATCGATGCGCACACAGCCCACGCAGCCGCACCCGTTCGGGCACGTGACAGCGTTTTGCGGCAATGCCGCATCAAACCACTCGCCGCAGGGGAAGAACGTCGATGCTGTGGCGCCGCATCGAAGCCCGGCATCGCGAATGCACAACGTGAAAGATTGCGCCAGCCCACCGCGCTGAAATAGCATTGCAGATTCCGAGATGGGCGAAGCACGCTTTCCACGCTGCTTATCCGCCTGCTTTTGAAGTCCTGAACTTACGCGGGGGAAGACTCTGATGCAACGCACTTACAACATTCTCATTATGGGCGCGTCATACGGCTCGCTGCTGGCGGCGAAGCTGCTTGCGGCCGGACACACGGTGAAGCTGATCTGCCTTCCCGCCGAAGCGGACCTCATCAACGAGGAAGGCGCGCGCGTGCGCATGCCGGTGCGCGGACGCGATGCGCTCGTCGAAATCGATACGCGCAATCTCCCCGGCAAGCTCTCCGCAGGCGGCCCGGCGTCGGTGAACCCGGCGGATTACGACCTCGTCGCGCTCGCGATGCAGGAGCCGCAGTATCGCGCGCCCGGTGTTCGCGAGCTGCTGGAGGCCGTGGCCAAATCCAAAGTGCCGTGCATGTCGATCATGAACATGCCGCCGCTGCCTTATCTCGCGCGCATCCCGGGGCTGCAGATGGATCAACTCCGAAGCGCATTCACCGATCCTTCGGTGTGGGACAGCTTCGATCCGAAGTTCATGACCCTGTGCAGTCCCGACCCGCAGGCTTTCCGTCCGCCCGAGGAAAAGGTCAACGTGCTGCAAGTGAGGCTGCCGACCAACTTCAAGGCCGCGCGTTTCGATTCCGATGCGAACACCGCGATCCTGCGCGATCTCGAAGCGGGCGTCGCTGCCGCGCGCTTCGACGCCGGTGACGGCACCCGGATCGAGCTGCCGGTCAAGCTCAAGGTCCACGATTCCATCTTCGTTCCGCTCGCCAAGTGGAGCATGCTGCTCGCCGGCAACTATCGCTGCGTGCAGAAGGACAGCGTGCGCACGATCAGGGAAGCGGTGCACACCGACCTCGAAGCCTCGCGCGCGGTCTACAACTGGGTCGTCGAGCTCTGCAAAAAACTCGGCGCCGACGAGAAAGACCTCGTGCCTTTCGAGAAATACGCGAAAGCCGCCGAGTCGCTGCAAAGTCCGTCGTCGGCCGCACGCGCGCTTGCCGCGGGAGCGCCGAACATCGAGCGCGTCGACCGTCTGGTGCAGATCATCGCGAAGCAGAAAGGCATGCAGAACGCGGAGCTCGACAGGACCGTCGCGTTCGTCGACGAGTGGCTGGAGAAGAATCGCCGCAAAGCGGCGTAGGCTCGCGTCGAAGGCGATTCAAAATGGATTCCGGATCACTTGCGCCGTGCGCGTCCGGAATGACCCTACCAGCGGGCGCTGTCACCGTCATACTGGCGAAGGCCGGTATCCATTTTGACGTCGAGCGTTCGTGTCACGAACGGCACCGTCAGCAGTAAACCCGCCAGGAGAAGTCATGACAACTAAAACGACGCTCTCACTATTCGCGTGCGCGCTCGCGCTGTGCGCCTTGCCCGCAGCCGCCCAGAACGTGAAGATCACGCCGCTCGGCACTCACACCGGCGAGCTCTGCGATCGCGACCGCGCGACGATCTTCGAAGACCCGACCGGCGTGCGCCTCCTTTACGACGCCGGGCACTCGATCGCCGGCGCCGACGATCCCCGCCTGGGAACGATCCACGCGGTGCTGCTCTCGCACGCGCACGGCGACCACATGGGCGACCGCAAGATCAAAGCGGTCGCGACCGGCGCGTGCAGCATGACCGAGAGTGTACTCAGCGCGAACTCGAACACCGCCGAGATCGCCGCCGCCAAGAACGCCGCGATCGTGATGACGACCGACATGGCGGTTTTCGTCGGCAGGAAGATCCAGAACATCACCGGCAAACCGACGCCGGTGTGTCCCGTGACAGGCGGCGCGGTGAACGTTCCGGTCGCCGCACCGTGCCGCTCGAACGCGCACCTCGGCGGCACTTTCATCGCGAAAGCGCCGAACGCCACGCAGGGCGTCGAGATCACGATCGTCTACGCGTCGCACGCGAACAACGTCGCGCCGACGCTGGTGTCGGAGCCGCTGCGCTCGCAGCTCGCGGCGGATGATGCGGGTCTCGTGCTCGGACCGCCGACCGGTCTGGTCGTGAAATTCACCAACGGCCTCGTCGCCTATCTCTCCGGCGATACGGGCATACACACCGAGATGAGGAACGTCGTGCACGACTTTCACAATGCGAACCTCGCGGTCATCAATCTCGGTTCGAGCGCGATCGAGCCGCTCTCGGCGGCGTATGCGATGAACGAGCTGGTGCAGCCTGCATCGGTCATCGTGTCGCACGTCAACGAAGTCGGCACGCAGGGCGGCAAGGTGCGCCCCGACTCCCGTACAGCGATGCTCATCAGCCGCCTGAAAGGCCGTCCGGGTTATCCGGCGGTCAGCGGGCGCACCATGGAGTTCGACGGCAAGGGCAAATGCGTGTCGGGCTGCCAGTGAAAATCTCAGGAGACGATATGACATTTCACCTCGCGTACCTCGCCGGCGCTCTCGCGCTCGTTACGCTCGTCGCGACGGGCTGCACGCGCGAAGAGCGCACGACGACCGGCGCGCCCGC
>JAQGNC010000676.1 GCA_028292065.1 Betaproteobacteria bacterium | reverse complement strand
TCACCGAGCCCGCGCACTACGGTCCGCGCCATTTCGACCCCAGCGCTGAAGCCGCCAAGCTCCTGAACGTGAACAACGAGCGCTTCGTCATGAAGCACGACCCGGTGCGCAAGGAAGGCAGCACGCGCGACATCCTGGCGCGCGCGATCATGCTCGAGATCCTCGAAGGCCGCGGCACGCCCGAAGGCGGAGTCAACATGGTGCCGGACCCCGCGGTGTTCGACGCGTTCCTCAAGGAGCGCCCGATCTACGTGAAGCGCCTCCTCGAGAATTACGGCGAGCCGCAGGCGCGGTTCGAGGCGCCGATCCAGGTCATGCCGAGCGCGCTCTACACGCTCGGCGGCATCCGCATCGATGCGTGGTGCCGCACTTCGGTTCCGGGACTGCTCGCGGCCGGTGAGGCCGCTGGCGGCGTACACGGCGCGAACCGCCTCGGCGGGAGCTCGATGTGCGACATCCAGGTGTTCGGGCGTCGCGCAGGCATCGCGGCGGCGCAGGACGCGAAAGCGCACGCGCTGCCCCCGGGCGCCGGGCTCGAGCAGGCGCGCTCGCGCGTCGCCGAGCTGACCGCGCCGATGTACCGCACCGACGGGGTGCGTCCGGTCGAGGTGAAACGCCGCATCCAGAAGCTCATGTGGGACCACGTCGGCATCGTGCGCACCGCCTCGAAGCTCGAGGAGACCCTGCGCGCATTCACCGACCTGAGGGAAAACGTGCTGCCGAGGCTCAAGGTGACGAGCACCTCGCGCATCCTCAACCGCGAATGGATGGAATCGCTCGAGCTCGAAAGCATGCTCGACCTCGCGGAGGCGATGGCCGCCACCTCGATCGAGCGCAAGGAGACCCGCGGGGCTTTCTATCGCACCGACTTTCCGGACACAGATCCGCAGTGGACGGCGAATCTCTGGGTGCGGCGCGCAGGCGGGCGCATCGTGGTCGAGAAACGCCTCGTCGACGCATTCGACACTTCCGCGGCCATCGCTCGCCGCGTCGCAGTCAGCTAGGAGAACCACAGCAAATGAGCACCGCCTCGGCGATTACCGTCACAGCAGAAATCAAGCGCTTCGATCCGTCGCAGGATCGTGAGCCGCATTACGAGAAGTACCAGGTCACCGGACTTTCGAACATGAGCGTCCTCGACGTCGTGCGCTCGATCTACGAGAACCAGTCACCCGACTTGGCCTACCAGTTCGCGTGCCGCGTCGGACGCTGCGGCACGTGCGCGATGCGCGTGAACGACAGGCCGGTGCTCGCGTGCCAGGAGCGCTGCAAGGAGAACATGCGCATCGAGCCGCTGACCCCGTTTCCGGTGCTGCGCGATCTGGTCATCGACCGCAGCGAAGTCGAAGGGCGGCTCGCCGCGCTCGAGCTCGCGCCCAAGCGCGCCGCTGCCCACCCCGGCACACCCGAGCCGATCGCCGTCGACGTCGCGGCGAAGCTCTGCAATCTCGACTCGTGCCTCCTGTGCATGGTGTGCGTCTCGGCGTGTCCCGCCGTCGACGAGCGGCCTTTCGACGGGCCGGCGTTCATGCTGAAGCTGCGCCACATGGCGAACCATCCCGCCGATCACGGCGACCGCCTGCAGCAGGCGCTCGGCGGCGGCATGCTCGAATGCTTCAACTGCGACGTGTGCACGCAGGTCTGCCCGGCCGATCTCAGCCCGGCGCAGGCGATCCGCGACTTTCGCAAGGAGCTCTTCTTCGGCGGAGCGAAACAGGCATGAGCGCGGCGACCCTACCTCGCAACACCACGCGCCAGGCGGAAGGTCCGCTGCACGGCGCGATCGCACGCTGGCTGCACCGGATCACCGGCACGGTCATCGTTCTGTTCGTGCTGGTGCACGTCGTCGCGCAGGCGATCCTGCACGTGCCCGCATTCGCGTCGGTCAGCGCGGCGACGCCGTGGCTGCCGGTCGTGCAGTCGCAGCACTGGGTTCACGCGCTGCTGTATTTCAGCATCGTTTTTCATACGCTCTACGGCCTGAAGCTGCTCGCGAGCGAGCTCGGCATGCGCCTCGAGTACCGGACGTCGCTGTGGACGATCGTGGCGATCGCCGCCGCCTTCGGCATAAGGGAGGTGGTTCGCTATGCAGGCATCTAACCGCGTCGTCTACGGTCGCGAATTCAAAGTCACACCGCTGTGGATGTGGATGCTCCAGCGCGCATCCGGGGTGCTCCTGGGGCCGCTCGTCGCGCTTCACGTCTGGGCGCCGGCCCTCGCCTCGAATCGCGCGCTCAGCGCGGTGCTGCTCGCCGTCATCCTCGCGCACGGCTACACCGGCTTGCGGCGGATCGCGGTCAAGCGCGACAAGGCCGGGATGACGCAAGCGGTCGCAGTGCTCTGGTGCGTCGTCGTCCTCGCGTTCGGCGCGATGCTCGTGCTGCACGCCTGACGCGATTCGAACGCCATAACAACAGTCTTCCGAGGAAAATAATATGACTCAGCGCTACAACCCGATCATGACATGCTTCGCGGCCGCGCTCGCGTGTGCATACGCCGCGAGTGCGCCCGCGCAGAATTTCCCCGCCAAAGCGGTGCGCATGGTCGTCGGCCTGGCGCCGGGCGGCGGCACCGACATCGTCACTCGCATGGTCGGCAGCAAGCTCGGACCCGCGATGAACCAGCAGGTCGTCGTGGACAACCGGCCGGGTGCGGCGGGCAACATCGCGGCGGAGCTCGTGGCGCGCAGCGCGCCCGACGGCTACACCCTGCTCGTCGCGACCGCGAGCCACGCGGTGAACCCGAGCCTCTACAAGAAGATGGGTTACGACGCGATCAAGGATTTCTCGCCGGTGACGCAGCTCACCGCGCAGCCTTACCTCCTCGTCGTGCACCCTTCCCTGCCGGCGAAGAACGTGAAGGAATACGTCGCGCTTTCGAAGACACGCAAAGGCGGCCTCACCTACGCATCTTCCGGATCGGGGCTCCTGGGCCATCTCGCGATGGAGCTCCTGAAAACGATGGGCAAATTCGAAGGCACGCACATCCCTTATAAAGGCGCCAACCCCGCGCTCATCGATACGATGTCGGGCCAGGTCGAGGCGTTTTTCCCGACGATCATCTCGGGTCTGCCGCAGGTGAAGAACGGCAAAGTGCGGGCGATCGCGGTGACCACCGCGCAGCGTTCGGCGCTGCTGCCGAACATCCCGACGATCGCCGAGCAGGGATTCCCCGGCTACGAGGTAAGCGGCTGGTACGGCCTGCTCGCGCCGGCGGGAACGCCGAAAGAAGTCGTGACGTATCTGAACACCGAAGTCGTGAAAGTGCTGCGCCAGAACGAGATGAAGGAGCGCATGGGCGCCGACGGCGCGATACCGGTCGGCAACACGCCCGATCAGTTCGCCGCCTATATCCGGTCAGAGATGGAGAAATACGCGAAAGTGATCAAGGCCTCGGGCGCGACAGCCGAGTAACGACGATGACCGACTCCACGCTGCGCGACACCTGCCGCCGCTCGCTCGACTTCGGCGGCGAGGCTGCACGAGCCCGAGCCGACTACTACTCGCTGCCGGCGCTCGCGGAGCGCGGTTACGATCGTCTCGCGCGCCTGCCGGTGTCGTTACGCATCGTGCTCGAAGCGCTGCTGCGCAACTGCGACGGGACGCGCGTCGAAGAACGTCACGTGCGCGAGCTTGCGAGCTGGGAACCGCGGGGCGATCGCGTCACTGAAATACCGTTTGTCGTCGGGCGCATCGTGCTGCAGGACGTCGCGGGCATCCCGCTGCTCGGCGACCTCGCGGCGATGCGCGGCGCCGCGCAGCGTACCGGACGATCGCCGAAGCTCGTCGAGCCGCGAGTGCCGGTCGACATGGTCATCGATCACTCGCTCATCGTCGACCACCACGCGGTGCCCGACGCAGCCTCGCGCAACATGCAGCTCGAGTTCGAGCGCAACGCCGAGCGTTTCCGTTTCGTGAAGTGGGCGACGCAGGCGTTCAGCGGCATCCGCCTCATCCCGCCGGGTTTCGGCATCCTGCACCAGGTGAACCTCGAGTTCCTCGCGCGCGGGCTGCTGTCGAAAGACGGCGTGTACTACCCCGATACCCTCGTCGGCACCGATTCGCATACGTGCATGATCGCCGGGCTCGGCGTGGTCGGCTGGGGCGTCGGCGGCATCGAAGCGGAAGCGGCGATGCTCGGGCAGCCGGTCAACATCCTCATGCCCGACGTGGTCGGTGTGCACGTCACCGGCGCATTGGGTGCGGGGGTGACTTCGACCGACCTCGTCCTCCACGTGACCGAAATGCTGCGAGCGGCGAAAGTCGTCGGCAAGTTCGTCGAGTTCTTCGGCGCAGGCTTCGCCAACCTCGCGGTGCCCGACCGTGCGACCGTCGCTTACATGGCCCCCGAGTATGGCGCGACGATCGGCTTTTTCCCTTTCGACGGCGAGACGTGCCGTTACCTGAGCGAGTC
>JAQGNC010000669.1 GCA_028292065.1 Betaproteobacteria bacterium | reverse complement strand
CGCCCGGTCGTTCGTCACGCATGCCGGCGCGGCCCGGTCAAGTTCTCTCGCGCGTGGCCGATAAGCTGACTCCCTCCTCAGCCTGATCGCCGGACCTCGCCACGCGAGAGGTGCGGCCGACGCCATGACCCGACTGCACGTACACGCCGCGAGCGGCGCCGACACGCCCACCGCGATCGCAGCGCTCGAGGCCGACATGGCCGTCCACGCTTTCGCTCCGCGGATGATCTTCGCGTTCTATGGCTGCGAGCACGACGACGAGCGCCTGCACGCTTTCCTGACCCGCCGCTTTCCCGGCGCCGCGCTGATCGGCGGCAGCTCCTCCGGAGGCTTCATGACCCATCGCGGCCTGATGGGACAGGATTCGATCGGCCTGATGCTCGTCGACGACGAGGACGGCGACTACGGGGTCGCCGGCGGCGCGCTCGAAGGCGACATCGCGCAAGTCGCCGAGAATCTCCTCAGGCAGGCGCTCGCCGACTGCGGCTGCGCCGGCGAGCTTCCGGAGCTCATCTGGATCTACCAGGCGCCCGGCCACGAAGAGGCGGTGATCGAAGGGCTGCGGCGGGTCGTCGGGGACCGCTGCCCGATCGTCGGCGGCTCGTCCGCGGACGACGACTGCAGCGGCCGCTGGCGCCAGCTCGCGCCGGGCGGTCCGATGTCCGCGGGGCTCGTCGTGGGCGTGCTCTTTCCATCGTCGAGAACCGGTTTCGCGTTCCAGGGCGGCTACGAGCCTGCGGGGCCGAATGGCGTGGTCACCGGGATCGGCTTCAAGGCCGAAGGCCCCAGCGGCGTGGTCACCGCGATCGGCGTCGAGTGCGGGCGCGAGATCCGGAGCATCGACGGACGGCCGGCGGCCGAGGTCTACGACGAATGGATCGGTAACCGCATCTCGGCCAAGCTCGGCACGAGCGGCTCGATCCTGTGCGACACCACCATGTTCCCGCTGGCGGTCGACGCGGGGCGCGTCGACGGCGTTGCGCATTACCTGCTGATCCATCCCGAAGCGGTCACCGCCGCCGGCGCGCTCACCACCTTTCGCAACGTCGAAGTCGGCATGCGTCTGTATGCGATGAAAGGCGACCGGCAGCGCCTGGTCGACCGGGCAGGGCGGGTCGCCGCCCAGGCGCAAAGCGAGCTCGGCGCGGCAGGTACGACGATCGCCGGCGGCCTCGTGGTCTATTGCGCCGGCTGCAAGCTCGCGATCGGCGAGGACATCGGGCAGGTCGCGCGCACCGTCGCGCAAACGCTGGGCGACGTGCCTTTCATCGGCTGCTTCACCTACGGCGAGCAGGGGCATCTCGTGGGCCGCAACGTCCACGGCAACCTGATGATCTCCACCGTCGCTTTCAGCCGATAGCCGTTGTCGATGGATTCCACCGCGCTCTTCGCCGGCACTGAAGAGCTCAGAGAAGCGCTGCTCGCGGCCACTCGCGAGCGTGACGCGCTGATGCTCGCGAGCTCGCACGCACAGCACCTGCTCGACGCGCTCGACTCGCTGCTGTCGATCGCGTCGGGAGACGATCCTTTCGAGCGCGTGTTCTCGGCGTTGCGCAAGGTCTTCACGTTCTCGCAGTCGATGATACTCGCGGCGTCGGGCGATACGGTGCTCGAGTGCATCGTCGCCGATCCGCTGTCGCTCGTCGGCTCGCGGTGGCGCGCGGGCGCGCTGTTTCGCAAAGTGATGGCGGGGCGGGTCGTGGCGACTTTCAGCAACGCCGACGTGCAGGAATGGCGCGGCGTGGATGAGCCCGGTCTCACGCCCGACCAGTCGGCGCTGTACGCGCCGGTGCGCGTGCGCGACCGCCGCGGCATCCTGATGCTGCTGAGAAATTCCGGCGACGCGGGTTTCGACCGCAACGACGTCGAGCTCGCGCGTAAATTCTCGGTGCTCGCGTCACACGCGCTCGCTGCGCGCTACGCCACCCAGAGCGAAGACGAAAGCCGGCACCTGCGCGAGCTGACCGAGCAGTTGCAGCACAGCGAGCAGGTCGCCAAGCGCAACGCCGATCTCCTGAACGAAGTGGTGAACGTGTTGCCGGCGGGGCTGACCGTGCAGGACGAGCACGGCACCCTGCTGCTGGTGAACGACGTGGCCGCAGCCGCTTACGGCCGCCCCGCGGCGCAGCTCCGAGGCACCACGCCGTTCGATCTGCCGTGGGGCAAAGGCAGTCCCGACGAGCAGCGCCGCGAGCACGCCAGGCGCACCCGCCATGCGCGATCGCAAAATCTCGAGCGCACCGTCGCGATCGGCGCCGAGTCGCGCACGCTCCTCACGACGTACAAGCCGGTCCACATTTTCGACGAAGCGCTGCTGCTCACCGCGTGGATCGACATCACCGAGCGCAAGACTTTCGAAAACGAGCTCGCGAGGCGCGCTTTTCACGACCAGCTCACCGGGCTCCCGAATCGCGCGCTGATCGCCGAGATCGTCGAGTCGGCGCTGGGGGCGCACAGCCGCGCCGGGATGTTCGCGCTCGCGTTCATCGACCTGGACAACTTCAAGCAGGTCAACGACTACTACAGCCACGCGCACGGCGACGCCCTGCTGTGCGCCGTCGCCGAGCGCATCCGGCGCAACGTGCGCCCGGGCGACACGCTCGCGCGCATCAGCGGCGACGAGTTCCTGCTGCTGTTCAACCCGATCGACGGCGAGGGCGACCTGCCGCCGCTGATCGAGCGCATCGTCGAGTCGCTCAAGCAGCCGTTCCGGATCGAAGGGATCGAGATCCTGACTTCGGCTTCGGTCGGCGCGAGCATCTACCCGCTGCACGGCGAGACCTACGAGACATTGCGACGCTGCGCGGACAGCGCCATGTACCGCGCCAAGCGCGACCGCAAAGGCAGCGTGAGCTACTTCAACGCGGGCATGGACGAGGCGCTCAGCGCGCGCATGGCGCTCGAGCAGCGCCTGCGCGCGGCGGTGCGCGAGCGCAGCTTCAAGGTCGCTTTCCAGCCGAAAGTGTGCCTCTCGTCGGGGGCGGTCGTCGGTTACGAGGCGCTGGTGCGCTGGGTCGAAGCGGACGGCAAAGTGCACATGCCGGGAAGCTTCATCGAGCTCGCCGGCGAGCTCGGCCTGCTCGACGAGATCACGACTTTCGTGCTCGAGGACGTCGCGCGCAGCCTGCCGCAACTCGCAGCACGCCACGGCGCCGACATTTCGGTGAGCCTGAACATCGCCGCGAAACAGGCCGGAGACTCCGCTTTCATGGCGTCTTTCGCGAGGCAGGTCGCGGACGCGGGGATCGGCGCGCACCTCATCATCGAGCTCACCGAAGACGCTTTCGTCGCCGCCGAGCGCTTCCAGCACGAAGTGCTTCCCGAGTTGCGCCGCCTCGGCGTGCGCGTGTCGATCGACGACTTCGGCACCGGTTATTCGTCGCTCGCGACGCTCGCCGACCTGACCGCGGACGAAGTGAAAGTCGACCGCGCGTTCATCACCGCGATCCATCAGCGCGTGCGCAGCCAGGGCATCCTGAAAGCGATCGAGTCCCTGTGCTCGGCGCTCGACGTCACCGTGGTCGCCGAAGGCGTGGAATGCGAGGAAGAGCTCGCGTATCTGCGCGAGCACACCTCGATACAGCTGGGGCAGGGGTATTACTTCGCGAAGCCGAGGTTCATCGAAGCGCTGGGGGAGTTGAAAGTGGCGTGAGTTGGG
Organism: Betaproteobacteria bacterium; assembly: GCA_028292065.1. Taxonomy (GTDB): domain Bacteria; phylum Pseudomonadota; class Gammaproteobacteria; order Burkholderiales; family SG8-41; genus JAQGMV01. The sequence goes on along the minus strand of JAQGNC010000669.1, from coordinate 126 downwards.
TGGGTGAAGGAGTGAAGGGTGAAGAAGTGAAGGGTGAAGAAGTGAAGGGTGAAGAAGTCAAGGAGTGAAGGGCAAACCCACCCCCACCCTAACCCTCCCCCTGAAGGGGAGGGGACTACAGGCGCA
>JAQGNC010000644.1 GCA_028292065.1 Betaproteobacteria bacterium | reverse complement strand
GTGGCGGTCGGCGCCGATGTCGCGCTTCATGATGTTCTTCACGCGCGTGTCCATGTCGTGCTGCGCGTGGATGAAGACCTGCTCCTTGCCCGCGGTATCGTCGAACCTGAGCTCGTTGTAGCCGCTGCCGCCCTTGGTCGAGCTCGTCTTGATGCCGCTCACGTGCGGGTCGTTGGCGTGCTTGCCGTCGCGGCCCTGCCCGAGATACGGCGGCCTCTGGATCGCGTTGTACACGCTGCCCGTCACCAGCGGGCTGTCGGGGTCGCCTTCGAGGAACGACACCACGACCTCCTGGCCGATGCGCGGGATGAAAGTCGCCCCCCAGTTGTTCCCCGCCCAGGTCTGGGCGACGCGCATCCAGCACGAGCTGTCCTCATCGTGCTTGCCGAGACGGTCCCAGTGGAACTGGACCTTGATGCGTCCGTATTCGTCGGTATGGATCTCGTCACCCGCGGGACCGACCACCATTGCGGTCTGCGGTCCCTGGACGATCGGCTTCGGCGTCGTTCGCTGCGGCCTGAAAGGCTCCTGGCTGTTGATGACCGTGAAATTGCAGCCGTAGTTCGAGCCCTGCCCTTCCATCGACTCGTATTCGCTGTACACGAGGTCGTGGGTCGCGCGAACGACGAGGTACTCGCGTTCCTGGTCGGCGCGCGGATGGCCGATCAGGTCGAAGAGGCTCCCGGTGCACAGCCCTCGCGTATTGGTCGATCCGTCTACGCGCTCGAAGCGGCTCTGCACTTCCTCGAGCCGCGCCTGCACGTAGTGGTCGCCTTCGGGCTTTTTCTCGTACTCGCCGGGGTAATCGTAAAGCTCCTGGTCCGCGAGCTCGTGCGAGCGCACGTTGTGCCTGTTAGCCATGCGCACGACTTTCGGCTCGGTGAAGTTGTAGTCGTCGATCACGAACTTTCCGGACTGGACCGCGTGGGCAATCGTCCATTCGTGGATCGACTCCTGCTCGGCGCGGCGCCGGTCGAGCGGGATGTACGGAATCACGGCGTGGCCCGGAAACGGCGCGTGGCCGCTGTACGAGTCGGTCAGCACGAGGGTATGGCGGCCTTCGACGTGATCGAGGTAGTAGTAGATGCCTTCCTGCTCGAGCAGGCGGCTCACGAAATTGAAATCGGTCTCGCGATACTGAACGCAGTACTCCCACGTCCGGTAGGTGCCCGTGAGCTCGAGCTTGAAGTCGGCGAGACTGTGATCGCCGAAGACTTTCTCGACGATCTGCGGCACGGTCATCTTCTGGAAGATGCGGCAATCGGCGGTGCGGGTGAGAAACCACAGCCACGGCCGCACGCTGGCGTGATACAGATGGTAGCGGCCGCGCATCCCCACCTGGGAGAAGCGCGTGACGAAGCCGTTGAAGTAACGGTCTTCCTCGTTGTACAGCTCGAGCCGCACCGTCACGTTTTTCGAGAGGATCTCGGAGAACTTGATGTCCTTGCGCGGGCTGAGGAGGTCGATCTCGAACTCGCTCAGGCGGCCGAGCTCTTCGCGCGCGACCATGCGATGGAACAGCAGGTCCTTGCCGAGCGGAGTCGTGATCTCCATCGACGGCTTCGCGCTAGCGGCCATCGGTCGACTCCGCGGTGTTCACCGGCGCTTTGCGCGCCGTGACGACAAAACCCGGTACCGGCACGGCATTCTCCATCCTCAGCTCGTCGTCCTCGATCGTGATCTGCGCGAAGGCCGCGTCGGCGAGCACGCGCTCGACGTAGCGGCGGGTATGGCTGTAGCGCCCGTGCGGGTTGATGCGATGCCCCGAGGGTGCGTCGGGCTCGGAGGCTTTTTCGACGGTGAACACGAGCAGGCCGCCGGGGCGCAGCGCGCGCTGCGCGGCGGTCATCACGGCGTCGAGCACGCCGAAATACACCAGGGTATCGGCACAGACCACCAGATCGTACTCATCGGTCCGGCTCTGCAAAAACTGCGTGAGCTCGGCTTTGACGAGCGCGTCGTAAATCCCCCGTGCGCGCGCCTTGTCGAGCATGCCGCCCGAGAGGTCGACCCCGTCGATCTTCGACGCGTACGCGGCGAGCAGCGCGCCGCAGAGCCCCGTGCCGCAGCCCGCGTCGAGCACGCTCAGACGCTTCGCGGGCGCGCCCGCGGCGACGGCGACCGCGTCAGCGACGAGCTGCGGCGCCCGGTATTCGAGCGAAGCGAGCTTCGCATCGAAGCTCGTCGAGAAACTGTCGAACGTGCTCTCGATGTAATCGTCGGAAGCGCGCGCGGGAACGTCGACGCCGGAGCACGCGGCGAGCAGGTGCCGCACGCCGGGATGGTTCGGCTCCTGCTCGAGCCATTCGCGATAGATTCTCGCCGCGCCTTCGGTATCGCCGATCATCGCGTAGGCGAGCGCGATGTAGGTCTTCGCGCCCGGATCGTGCGGGCGCAGCGTGAGCGCCTTCGCGTGGTGCTTGATCGCCGCGGGTATGTCGCCGCGCGCCGCGAAGAGATTGCCGCAGTTCGTATAGGCCTCGACGTGCCCCGGGTCGATCTCGATCGCACGCGCGTAGGCGCGCTCGGCCTCGTCGTATCGCCGCTGCGCACGGTAGATGATGCCCAGGTTGTTGTATGCGGCCGCGTGCGAAGGCGAGAGCAGAATCGCGCGCTCGTAGGCGTCGACCGCCTCGTCGATGCACTCGGCGGCGAGCAGCACGTTGCCCAGGTTGTTGTAGCGTTCGCCATGGCCCGGATCGGCTGCGATCGAGCGGCGGATGAGATCGATCGCCTCGTCGACGCGGCCGCGATGCATCGAGATGATGCCGAGGAAGTTGAGCGCGTCGGGCTGGCCTGGCGCGACCGCCAGTATCCTGCGATACAGGGTCTCGGCGTCCTCGACGTTCCCCGCCCGCTGCAGGTTCACCGCGAGATTGAGCGCATCCCCGAGCGACACTTCGGACGCCGCGGGCTGCTCGGGTGTATCGGTGTCGCTCATGAGATTCCGGGCCGGCGAGTGCGCGCGGCTTTCGCCATCAGTCGAAAGCATACTGGAAGTCCCCGTCGGCCACCGAGAGGCGCACCCGCGCGACCGGCTGGCCTTCGACCAGGCGCGTCAGAAACTCCTTGCTGATGTGCGGGAGCACGGTGTTGGTGAGGATCGCATCGATCATGCGCCCGCCGCTCTCGAGCTCGGTGCAGCGGCTCACGATGAGCTTTACGACGTCTTCTCCGTATTCCAGCGGGATCTTGTGGTTTTCCTTCACGCGCTTCTGGATGCGCCCGAGCTGAAGTCGCACGATCATCGCCATCATGTCGTCCGACAGCGGATAGTAGGGGATGACCACGAGCCTGCCCAGCAGCGCGGGCGGAAACACCTGCAGCAGCGGCTGGCGCAGCGCCTTGGCGAGCGATTCGGGATCGGGGGTGAGCTCGGGGTCCTTGCACAGGCTCATGATGAGCTCGGAGCCGGCGTTGGTGGTGAGCAGGATGATCGTGTTCTTGAAATCGATGTAACGCCCTTCGCCGTCTTCCATCCAGCCTTTGTCGAAGACCTGGAAGAACATCTCGTGCACGTCGGAGTGCGCTTTCTCGACTTCGTCGAGCAGCACGACCGAGTACGGGCGGCGCCGCACCGCTTCGGTCAGGATCCCGCCTTCGCCGTAACCCACGTATCCCGGAGGCGCGCCTTTGAGCGTCGAGACCGTATGCGCTTCCTGGAACTCGCTCATGTTGATCGTGATGACGTTCTGCTCGCCGCCGTAGAGCGCTTCGGCGAGCGCCAGCGCGGTCTCGGTCTTGCCGACGCCCGAAGTGCCCGCGAGCATGAACACGCCGATCGGCTTGTTCGGGTTGTCGAGCTTCGCGCGCGAGGTCTGGATGCGCCTGGCGATCATCTCGAGGCCGTGACGCTGGCCGATGACTCGCGAATTGAGCGCGTCGGCGAGCTTCAACACCGTCTCGATCTCGTTCCTGACCATGCGCCCGACCGGGATACCCGTCCAGTCCGCGACCACCGAGGACACCGCCTGCTCGTCGACGCTCGGCATGATGAGAGGCGTCTCGCCCTGGAGCTCGCGCAGCGCGTCCTGCGCCGCGTGCAGCTCGGTCAGCACCGCGGCGCGCTGCTCGGGCGTGAGCTCGGCGGCGGCGGCAGGCGGCGCGGCTGCAGGCGTGCTCTCCTGCGCCTGCGCAGGCGCTTTCGCGGAGCCTG
>JAQGNC010000634.1 GCA_028292065.1 Betaproteobacteria bacterium | reverse complement strand
CCGGTGTTCAGCCTCTACGGCGAAGTGCGGCGACCGACGCCGCAGATGATGGACAGCTTCGACGTGCTGCTCGTCGACCTCCAGGATCTCGGCTGCCGCATTTACACCTTCATCACGACGCTGCGCTACGTGCTGGAGGCCGCCGCCGAGCACGGCAAAAGCGTGTGGGTGCTCGATCGGCCGAATCCTGCGGGGCGTCCGGTGGAAGGGCTGACGCTCGAGCGCGGCTGGGAAAGCTTCGTCGGCGCGGGTCCGATGCCTATGCGCCACGGCCTCACGCTCGGCGAGCTCGGGCAGTGGTTCGTCGATACGCTGCGGCTCGACGTCGATTACCAGGTCGTCACGATGCAAGGGTGGATGCCGCAAAGCGCGCCGGGTTACGGCTGGCCGCTGAATGAGCGCGCGTGGGTGAACCCGAGTCCCAACGCACCGAATCTCTCGATGGCGCGCTGCTATGCCGGAACCGTGATGCTCGAAGGCACCACGCTCTCAGAAGGCCGCGGAACGACGCGTCCGCTCGAGCTTTTCGGCGCGCCCGACATCGAGCCTCGCGCGCTGCTCGCCGCGATGGAATCACTTGCGCCGCAATTCTTACGCGGATGCCGCCTGCGCGAGTGCTGGTTCGAGCCGACGTTTCACAAGCATGCGGGCAGACTGTGTGGCGGACTCCAGATCCACGTCGACGATCCGGCTTACGATCACCAGGCGTTTCGTCCGTGGCGTCTCCAGGCCCTCGCGTTCAAGGCGCTGCGCCAGTGCAGTCCGGACTACGGCCTGTGGCGCGATTTCGCCTACGAGTACGAGCACGACCGCCTCGCGATCGACCTCATCAACGGCGGCCGGGGTTTGCGCGAATGGGTTGACGACCCCACCGCGGTTGCCGCCGACCTGGACGCGCTCGCGCTGCCCGACGAGCAGGCATGGCTCGATGCGCGCGAGGCGGTGCTGCTTTACCGCTGACGATATATTCCACGACGCCGGGCTGTGTGTGTTGTCATTGCGAGGAGCGGTAGCGACGTGGCAATCGCGAGGCGCTCGCGGCGTTGCTCGTGCGCCACGAGATCGCCACGTCGCGCTGCCGCGGCTCCTCGCGATGACAACGGGGTGTGGCACGCACCTGCGCGCACTCCATTAGAATGAGCCGCACGCACTAACCAAAGGAAGAACCGACATGGCAAAGACCACCGGCGCAAAACTCTTCGCTGAAATCATCCAGGGCTATGGCCTGACACACGTGTTCTACGTGCCGCAGGTCGTGTCGAAAGCCCTCGTGGCCATGGAGGGGATGGGCGTTCAGCGCGTGGTCGCGCACAGCGAGAAGGCCGCGGGTTACATGGCCGACGGCTACGCCCGCGCACGCTTCGGTCCCGGCGTCTGCATGGCGCAGCCGATCGGCGCGTCGAATCTCGCGTCAGGCCTGCGCGACGCTTTCATGGCGCGCTCGCCGGTAGTTGCGATCTCCGGCGGTCCCGGAGGCGCGTCGCGCTATCGCCACGCCTACCAGGAAGTCGAGGATTTCAGCCAGTTCGACTCGGTCACCAAATCGAACGTCAACGTCGATTCGCCGTCGCGCGTGCCCGACCTCATGCGCCAGGCTTTCAGGACCGCGGTGTCGGGCATGCCGGGCCCCGTGCACCTGCGCTTCCAGGGCCGCCTCTCGGACGTGCCGCTCGGCGACACCGATGCCGAAGCGTTGATCGAGCCGCAGTTCATGCGCGTGCCGCCGTTTCGCCCCGAGCCTGAGCCCGAGCGCGTGCGTGAAGCGGTGGCCGTGCTGGCCGCTGCGAAGAAGCCGATCATCATCGCGGGCGGCGGTGTCATGTGGTCGCAGGCCCAACGCGAAGTGGTCGAGCTCGCCGAGAAGCTGCAGATCCCCGTGGCGACTTCACTCAACGGCAAAGGGACGATACTCGACGCCCATCCGCTGTCGGTCGGCGTGGCGGGCTCGTACTCGCGCGAATGCACCAACCGCGCGGTCTCCGAAGCCGACCTCGTGTTCTTCATCGGGAGCCCGGCTGGCGGCATGGTAACGGCCAACTGGTCGATCATCCCGGCGGGGACCGCGGTCATGCAGCTCGACATCGAAGCGACCGAGCTCGGCAGAAACTATCCCAACAAGGTGAGCCTGCTCGGCGATGCGAAAGTCACGCTGCGCAAGCTCATCGACGCCGCGCAGCCGACTGAAGGCACGACCAGGGCGTGGGTGAGCCGCGTGCAGCAACTCGTCGCCGACTGGCGCAAGGCTTACGAGCCGAAGCTCAATTCGGACGCGACGCCGATCCGCCCGGAACGCATCTGCAAGGAAATCGCCGACATGCTGCCGGCGAACGGCGTGGTGGTATCGGACACCGGTCACGCCGGCATGTGGACGAGCCAGATGATCGACCTCAAGCATCCGGGCCAGCGCTACATCCGCTGCGCGGGCTCGCTCGGCTGGGGCCTGCCGGGTGCGATCGGCGTGAAGTGCGCGCTGCCCGACCAGCCGGTGCTCTGCTTCACCGGCGACGGCGGGATGTACTACCACATGACCGAGCTCGAGACCGCGCTGCGCTACGGCATCAACCTCGTGGTGCTGGTGAACAACAACCGCGCGCTCAGCCAGGAATTCCCGTCGCTCAACAACAACTACGGCGGCAAGATGCACGGCAAGTCGGACGAGCTCTGGCGCTTCGGCGACTTCAACTTCGCGAAAGTCGCCGAAGCGATGGGTTGCGGCGGCATACGCGTCGAGCAGCCCGGCGAGATCAAGGGCGCGCTGGAGAAAGCGTTCGCAATGGGCAAGCCGTGCGTGGTGGAAGTGATGAGCGACGTCGAGCTGATGGCGCCGCCGGCGTGGACGCCTAAGTAAACCACGAGCGACTCACTTCACAGTTTCCGAACGCTTCGGGATTGCTTCGTCGCGGCCGCTCCTCGCAATGACCGGATGCTTCGAGGCGTCGCGCCAGTCTTGTCATCGCGAGGCGGGAGCGGTGCGACGCCGTGGCGATCTCGTGGCGCGCGAGGTTCGCTCGAACGCTTCGGGATTGCTTCGTCGCAGCCGCTCCTCGCAATGACGACCTGACGGCTCGTGTAGCGCAGGCGCCTCGCCTGCAGCCGAAGCGGTCGAAAGAAGCGGCAGGCGGGGGCGCCTGCGCTACACGATGCGGCTCCTACGTGGCGAGGTACGCCGCGATGTCCACGTCGTCGATCTGCTCCGGCGTCAGGAACCTGGCGGCGTATTCCTTGTACACGCCAGAGGACAGGAAGAGCTTGAAGAGGTCCGGATCGATGTGCTTGTCCTTGACCATGAAACCCATGATCCGGATCGATTCGGAGAGCTTCTTCGCCGGTTTGTAAGGCCGGTCGGCCGCGGTGAGCGCCTCGAAGATGTCGGCGATCGCCATGACTCGCGCGGGTATCGACATGTCCTCGCGCTTCAACCCGCGCGGGTAACCCGTGCCGTCCATCTTCTCGTGGTGGCCGCCCGCGTATTCCGCCACGCGCCGCAGGTGCCGCGGGAAAGGCAGGCCTTCGAGCATGATGATCGTCTGCATGATGTGGTCGTTGATCTTGTAGCGCTCTTCGTCGTTGAGCGTGCCGCGGCCGATCGACAGGTTGTACACCTCGCCGAGGTTGTACTTGCGCTCCGGCATCTTCAGCTTGAAACCCCACTTGTTGTCGGGGGAGATGATGTCGACCGCATCGCGCTCGATGACGTGATCGCCGCGGTCTTCGAGGAGCTTCTCGGTCACCGGCAACGTTTTCTCAGGCTCGCGTTCGCGCCTCGTCTTCTCGGCGTACGAGATGCCGACGCGGTCGGAGAGGGTGCGGGTCCACGTGCGCTCGGCGATCTTTTTCAGGCGCTCGACCTGCGGCGGCGCCATGAACTCGCCGCCGACGTTGCACTCGGCGATGAAAGCGAAATCGCCGTCGAGCGCGGCGAGCTCGGCGTGGTAGGCCGCGAGCAGCGAGGCGTCGTCGCCGCCTTGGAGCCTGCCTTTGAGGTAGGCGATCTCGGCGTCGCGCTTGAGCACCTCGAAGCGCATGCGCACTTCGTGGATGCGGTCGTAGATCGTCTCGAGCTTGGTTGCCTTGTCGACCACGTACTCGGGCGTGGTGACTTTGCCGCAGTCGTGCAGCCAGCACGCGATGTGCAGCTCGTACCACCCGTCGTCGTCGAGCGCGAAGTCCCTGAAAGGCTCGTGATCGGATTCGCACGCGGCCTTCGTCAGCATCTTGGTGAGCTCGGGCACGCGCTGGCAATGGCCTCCGGTGTAAGGCGACTTGGCGTCGATCGCCGCGGCGATGAGCTCGATGAACGAATCGAGGAGCCTGCGCTGCGCTTCGATCAGCAGGTGGTTGTCGATCGAGACCGCGGCCTGGGAGGCGAGCGCTTCGACCAGCGGCACGATCGCTTCGTCGAACGCAACCACGTTGCCCTGCGCGTCCTTGGCGTTGATGAGCTGCATCACGCCGATCACGAGGCCTTCGTGGTTCTTCAGCGGCACCGTGAGGAACGATTTCGAGTGGTACCCGGTGGACTCGTCGAAGCGCTTGGTCCCGGAGAAATCCCACTCGTCCTCGTCCGAATAGGCGTCAGGCACGTTGATCACCTTCCCGGTGATCGCGCTGTAGGACGCGACGTTGTTGAGGTTCGGCGTGCCGAGCTCGGTCACCAGCCGCACCGGCCTGAACTTGATCTCGGCCCCGGTCGTGCCGCCGTACGCGATGTTCAGCGTGTCGTTGCGCACGATCTGGAAGGTGAGCTCCTTGTCCTCGTTGTTGAGGTAGAGGGTTCCCGCGTCGGCCTGCGTGAACGCCTTGGCTTCGAGCAGGATGCGCTCCATCAGCTTCGCCGAGTCGCGCTCGACCGACAGCGCGATGCCGATGTCGATCAACTGCCGGTAGGCGTTGGCGGCGCTGCCGGATGCAGTGTGAGTGGTATCCATGCGTTTCCCCTGCGAAGCAAACGATCGTTGGGTGCGGTACCTGGCGGGCATTTTACGCGCGAGCCCGCGCCTGTTTGCGCGAGCGTAGCGCAAACGGGAAATCGGTCACTAGCCCTGTCGGCCTAGCCCGTGTGCATGATAACGGCGCAAGACAGGCGCGCGGCGGCTGCAGGCGAGGCGGCCTTCGACGGCGCCGCACAGGCTCTGCGCCAGGTCAGCGCTTGCCGAAATTCAGCAGGTGCGTGGCGAGCAGGGTCTCGATCAGGAAACACAGCAGGGCGAGGATGAAGCTCACGAGCCCGCCGAGGAAAGTCCACGGGATGAGCGTTTCGCTGCTCGCCGAGCCGGTGCCGCCGATGAATAGCGTCATCACCGTCGCGCCGATCAGCGCGGCCGAGATCGTGAGCAGCGCCAGCGAGCCGTTGACGATCCACGCGCGGACGCGGGCGCGCCTCAACTCCTCGCGCGCGGCTTCCTCGCTGATCGTGCTGCCCGCGAGCAGCCGCTCCTCGATGTCGCGTGCACGGTCGATGATGCGCGCGAGCCGCGTGGCGAGCGCGCCGATCAGGCTCGCGACGGCAGTCAGCAGAAAAACCGGGGCGACTGCGAACTGGATGGCGTGCAATGCGGCGCTGTGTTCCATGGTCCAGGGAAGGGTGAAGGTAGTGGGAAGGGTAAGGCGGGACTTCAAGCGGCCATTCTGCCAGATGCTGAAGGCGGGCGCGGTGCCGGGGCCTTACCTGATTGTCGCGCTGCGTTTTCCGTTCGCCCTGAGCGTGGCGCCGCCACGCGGTCGAAGGGAACGGCAGGCGTTCATGCTTCGACAAGCTCAGCACGAACGGATGCTCCCCC
>JAQGNC010000632.1 GCA_028292065.1 Betaproteobacteria bacterium | reverse complement strand
GGAAGGTGTCGAGCGCGATGTCGGCGCGTCCGTAAAGATCGAGGTGTGCGGCGCGGTCTTCGACCCACGTGACGAGCTCGATGCGCGACTCGTCGATGCCGTGCGCGGCGAAAGACTCGCGCACGCGTTGCGCCGTAGGGTCGTGCCTCAAGAGCTCGGCTTTCATGAGCAGCCGCGAGCCCGGTAGTTGGCGCAGGATGCGCGCCCACATACCGATCGTGGGCGCGTTCACTTTCTCGAGCAGGTTGAACGAGCAGAACACGACGTCTTCCGGCGCCGTCTCGCGCAGCGTCACGGCGGGTGCGTCGAACGGGGGCTGATAGCACAGGAACACGCCGGGGATGCGCAGCAGGCGCTCGGTGTGCCTGGCTTCGGCGCCGGCGGGGTCGGCGGTTCGGTCGGTCACGCGGTAATCGATCGCGGAGACTCCGGTGGTGTCGGGATAGCCGAGCCACGTGAGCTGCACCGGCGCGGGCTTGCGTGCGAAGACCGGCAGGCGTCCGAGCGAGGTGTGGCCGGCGAGATCGACCAGCACGTCGATGCGGTCGTCGGCGATGAGACGCGCCAGCGCGTCGTCGCTCATGCCGTGCACGTGGCGCCAGTGCTCGGCCGACGCTTCGATGCGGGCGGTCGTGTCGTCCGCTTCACGGTTCGTGTAGTAGCAGTGGATCTCGTACGCGGTGCGGTCGTGGCTCGCGATCACCGGCTCGATGAAGTACCCGACCGAATGCCGCGAGAAGTTGGGCGAGACGTAGCCCACGCGCAGGCGGCGATCGGGATCGGCGTCGATGCTCGACCGCGGCCGCGCGAGCGCAGCCCCCTCGTTCGCGAGAAGGCGCCCCTAGCGGCAGTGCATCTGGAACAGCGCCTCGGCAGAGACGCCGGCGAGATAGTGGCTCTGGAACAGCACCGCGGAGAGGATCAGCGCGTGCGAATCGGGAGAGAGCTCGAGCGCCCGCGTATGCGCGTGCACCGCTTCTTCGATGCGCCAGAGCTTGCGCAGCAGGTTGCCCGCCCTGATATGCGGCGCGGCTTCGCGCGGATATTTTTTCGCTGCGCCGAGATAGACCTGAAGCGCCGCGGCGAGCTGACCGTCTTGCGTCAGCGCCGCGCCGCGATTCAGTGCCGCCGCGAGGTCATCGCTGGCGGCGCGCCGGGGAGGATGACGCCGGAACAGCCCTGAGACGAGCCGCAGCAGCATCAGCGCCGCGGCGTGGTGTGGCGCGCCGCCGCAGCGATCAAACGGTCCCGCCGACGGTCAGCGCGTCGATGCGCAGCGTCGGCTGGCCCACGCCGACCGGCACGCTCTGCCCTTCCTTGCCGCACGTGCCGACGCCGCTGTCGAGCTGCATGTCGTTGCCGATCATCGCCACGCGGGTCAGCGCGTCAGGACCGTTGCCGATGAGCGTCGCGCCTTTCACCGGATGGGTCACTTTGCCGTTCTCGATCGCGTAGGCCTCCGACGCGGAGAAGACGAACTTGCCGTTGGTGATGTCGACCTGGCCGCCGCCGAAATTCACCGCGTACAGCCCGTTCTTGACCGACGCGATGATCTCCTGCGGATCCTTGTCGCCGGCGAGCATGTAGGTGTTGGTCATACGCGGCATCGGGATGTGGGCGTAGGACTCGCGCCGGCCGTTGCCGGTCGGCGGCATGCCCGAAAGGCGCGCGTTGAGACTGTCCTGGAGATAGCCGCGCAGAACGCCGTTTTCGATGAGCACGTTGTACTGGGTCGGGTTGCCTTCGTCGTCGATGTTGAGCGAGCCGCGGCGCAGCGGAATGGTGCCGTCGTCGACGACCGTCACCCCGGGCGCGGCGACGCGCTCGCCGATGCGTCCGCTGAACGCCGAAGTCCCTTTGCGGTTGAAATCGCCTTCGAGTCCGTGGCCGATCGCTTCGTGCAGCAGGACGCCGGGCCAGCCCGGTCCGAGCACCACGGTCATCGCACCCGCCGGCGCCGGGCGCGCGTCGAGGTTGATCACCGCCTGGTGCACCGCTTTCTCGGCGTAGTCTTTAAGGACTTCATCGGTGAAGTAGCCGTAATCGAAGCGGCCGCCGCCGCCCGAGCTTCCCTGCTCGCGCTTGCCGTCCTGCTCGATGATGACCTGCACCGAACACCGCACGAGCGGGCGCACGTCGGCCGCGATCATGCCGTCGGAGCGCGCGACGAGCACGACTTCGTACTCGCCGGCGAGCCACGCCATCACCTGCGTGACGCGGCTGTCGATGGCGCGCGCGTGGCGCTCGAGGCGCTCGAGCAGCGCGACCTTGTCCTGGTCCTGCAGCGTCGCGAGTGGGTCCTGGGGTTTGTAGAGATGGCGTCCGGGGCCGCGCTTGACGACCTGCACGCCGCCCGACTGCCCGACGCGTGCGATGGCGCGCGTGGCTTCGGCCGCGGACTGGAGAGCCGCCAGGCTGATGTCGTCGGAGTACGCGAAAGCGGTTTTTTCGCCGGTCACCGCGCGTACACCCACGCCCTGGTCGATGTTGAAGCTGCCCGACTTGACGATGCCTTCTTCGAGGCTCCACGACTCGCTGCGGCTGTACTGGAAATACAGGTCGGCGTAATCCACCTTGTGGGTCATGATCTCGCCGAACACCGTCTGCAGGCGCTGGTCGTCGAGGGAATACGGCGCAAGCAGGATTTCCTGCGCGGTGTCGAAAGGCATGTCGAGCAGCGAGATGCCGGAAAGGTCCTGGGTCTGGGTCTGGGTGTGGAGAGTCACTGTGGGGGCTATTCCGGAAAAGGCTACAGAAAGAGATGGGGGCGTTGCGGGAAGTTTACAACGCGTGCAAGACAGGGGCCGCGGCTAGCGCAGGGTGCGATGCGAGAGCGCCGGCAGGCTTTGCCGCAGGCGCCGCATGTGCTCGCGGTCGATATCGCCGATCACCACGCCTGCCCCGCGCGGCAGGCGGTCGATCACCACGCCCCACGGATCGACGAGCATGGTGTTGCCGTGGGTTTCGCGCTTGTTCGCGTGAACGCCGCCCTGCGCGGGGGCGAGCACGTAGGCGAGGTTCTCGATCGCGCGGGCGCGGATGAGGGTCTCCCAATGCGCTTTGCCGGTCGTTTCGGTGAACGCCGAAGGCGCGAGGATGAGATCGACGTCTTTCATCATTCGGTAGAGCTCGGGAAACCTCAGGTCGTAGCAGATCGACAGGCCGATGCGCCCGAAAGGTGAATCGAACACGACCACTTCGCGGCCGGGCTCGATCGTCCGCGGCTCGGAGTAGCTCTCGGTGCCCATCTCGAAACCGAAGAGATGGATCTTGTCGTAGCGCGCTTTGAGCGTGCCGGTGTCGTCAAAGACGAGGGTGCTGTTGCGCACCTTGTCGGGCACGGAGGCGACGAGCGGCACCGATCCGCCGACGAGCCAGATGCGGTGGCGCCGCGCGGTCTCCGACAGGAACGCCTGTATCGGCCCGGCGCCCTGTTCTTCACGGACTTTCACTTTGTCACGCTCGTCGAGGCCGAGGATCGGGAAATATTCCGGCAGCGCCACGAGCTGCGCGCCCTGCTCCGCAGCGATCGCGATGAGCCGCCCCGCTTCCTGCAGATTGGCTTCGACTTCGGGACCTGAAGTCATCTGCACCGCGGCGACGCGGACGCTGCCCGCCTGCGGCGCGCTGGGGTGGGTTTCGCGCGTTTCGTTCGAAGTCATACTGAATGCACTCGCTCGCTCATGGGGCGATCTCCAGGGTGATGCCGCCGGTAACATCGCTGCGCAGGACGACGCGACGCGAGTCGATCGCGAGCGCGCCCAGCCACGAGCGCAGCTCCTCCGCCTGGAGCAGCGGCTCCTGTCCGGCGGGGTGGTGGATGATGATTTCGGAATCGGGTTTCTGGAGCGCTGCGGCAACCGCACGCTTGACGTTATCCTGCTCGAGCACCGCGCGCGCGGTGCGCGGCCGGTCCCACAGCTCGGCTGGTACCGGATAAGTCGCAAGCGGCGTCTGGGCGTACGCCGAAAACGCCGGGAACAGCAGTGCGCAAATTCGCGCGTATCGTCGCATCACGGTGCGCCTTCGGTGGTGGTGGTCAGTGCGGCACGCTCGGGTTTCGCGACCTGCGGATCGGACCAGTTGCCGGTCACGAGGTATTCGAAAGTCGCGAGCTGCTCGAGCGGGTCCCTGAGTATTTTCTGCGCGAGGAATGCCGCGGCGCCGACGACCGGGCCGCCGAGCAGCGCGCCGGCGAGCGCGACGCTCTCGGACAGGTGCGGCGTCACCCGCACCCGCAGCTTCTGGGTTTCGCGCACGAGATCGACTTCACCGCTCATCGCCACTTTCGCGGCGGGCCCGGCCATGCGGAAGTTGTCGGTGACCGCGATGCCGCGCTCGATCTTCGAGGTGCCCGAGATGCTGTCGAAAGCAAAACCGTCGCTGAACACATCGCGAAAATCGAGCGAGACACGGCGCGGCAGCGCTTGCAGCGACAGGATGCCGAGCAGCTTGGCGAGCCCGGGCTCGAGCTTGACGAACTGGCCTTTGGCGGCGTCGAAGCCGAGCTGGCCGGCGAGGGTCGGATAATCGAAGTCGGCGGGGCTGCCCGCCCACGAGAGCTGTCCTTCGATCTTCGCGGTGCCGCCTTTGATGCCGGCGGGCAGCGCCCAGCGCGCGAGCGCTTTGCCGATGTCGCTCACTTCCATCTTCAGGTTGAGGTGAGTGCGAGGCTGGGTCTGCCAGCCCTGCCAGAGACCATCGGCGGTGAGCACGTTGTCAGGGCTCGCCACGCGCAGGCGCTCGATGCGCCAGTCGCGATCCTGGTTCACCGCGTTGAGCTCGAGTCGGC
>JAQGNC010000605.1 GCA_028292065.1 Betaproteobacteria bacterium | reverse complement strand
AGATACGCGAACACCGCGATCGAGCCCGCGACGATCACGGTCATGCGCGCCCAGCCGTACAGGAAAGCGAGAGAGCGGCCGAAAGCGCGCTGGAGGAAGTGATATTCGCCGCCGGCCGAAGGAAAGGCCGTGGCGAGCTCGCCGTAACAGAGCGCGCCGATGATCGAGAAAACGCCGCCGACGACCCACAGCGCGATCAGCACGCTTTCACTCTGCACCGCGCCGGCGACGATCGACGGCGTGCCGAAGATCCCCGCCCCCACGATCAGGCCCACGATCATCGTGATCGCGTCGAACAAGGTCAGCGTCTGTTTGGGAACGCCCTGCTCCTGCGTGGCCGCCATCTCGCTACTCCTGGATATCGTCTGAGGCTTTCTTCAGCTCACCGCGCGTGGCGATCTTCGCGGTCCATTTGGCTTCGCGCGCAGCAGTGCCTTCGCCGATGCGCACGGTGCCGTCGATCGAGTCTCCGTTCACCTTGCCTTTGAATTCGTGGCGCTGGCCGCCGGGGCTGCCTTTGGGCTGGGTGATGAAGCTGATGTTCTCGCCGTTCAGGCGCCCGCGGATCGGCGCCGAATCGGCGCCGGAGCGCAGCGTGCCTTCGAGGATCTGGAACGACTGGTCGAAAGCGAGCTCGTAAGGCGTGGTCTTGCCCGCGGCGCTCACCTGGCTCTGCCACTTGCCCGCGACTCGCGCCGGCACGTACCACAGGTACACGTAGCTCACACCCGGCGTGCCGACTTTCTTCTCGGGCACCACGATGTCGCGCTGATCGTCGGGATACCACGCGCCCATGTGGTAATCGTGGGCGACCACGCGGGTGCCCGGTTTGAGCGCAAGGATCTTCGGGCGGAGCTTCAGGTTCATCTGCGGCAGCAGGTAGGTCGAGACGACCGACGCCTTGGAGAGGTCGGTCTCGAACAGGTTCTGCTCGATGAAGGTCGCGCGGTCGCTCACCTTCGCGGCCTCGGCATTCTTGCGCGCGACCCTCAGCAGGTAAGTGTCGAGGTCGACGCCAAAGGCGCGCGCACCTTTGGCCGCCGCACTGATGACGAAGCGGCCGTCGCCCGAGCCCAGGTCGATGAGGTAATCGTTCGGGCCTACTTTAGCCATACGGAGCATTTCCTCGACCACGATCTCCGGCGTCGGCACGTAAACGACGTCGCCCACGCCCTGCTGGCTCGACGCCGGCGCCGAGAACAGCACCGCCGATGCGGCAACGCCCAGCCACAGCTTTTTGAAAACGTTCATCTGAAATCCTCCTGAAAACCGGCTGCCAGCCGCGGCGCACCCGTCGCGGCATCGATGTTGATCTTCCCGCGCGAGACGCGGGTCGCCTGCCAATCGAGTTCCTGCTGCGTGCCGCTGACGCGCATCGTGCCGCGTATCGAATCGCCATCGATGCGTCCATGAAGCTCGTGGCGCAGCGGCGCCTGGTTCACGTCGGCGACGAGCACGAGTGAAATCTCGTCCCCGCGCATCTTTGCACTTTCGATGCGCGCGGCGTTGCCGCCCGCTCGCGCCGAGCCTGCGAGCGCCTGGAAAGTCTGGCCGAGCACCGCTTCCCATTCGACGACCGCGCCGTCGAGCGGCACGCGCCACTGCCAGCGGCCCGCCGCGTTCGCCGGCACGATCCACAGATACACGTCGCTCGACGGCGGCCCGTAAGGTTTGCGCGGCACCGGCACGCGCACGTGGGCGTCGGGTTTCCAGTTGCCGAAGTCGAACTCGTGCGACACGACCCGGGTTCCCGGTTTCAGCTCGCTGAAGACGCGCGGGCGCAGCTCGATGTTGACTTGGGAAAACAGATACGTCGTCAGGACCGTCGCGTTGGCGATGTCGGTGATGAAGAGATTGCGCGCGTAGAACTCGGCCTTGTCGGTGACGCCCTGCCGCTGGGCTTCGCGCCTCGCCTCGGACACGAGTGCGCCGTCGAGATCGACGCCGAAACCGCGGGCGCCGTACTTCTTCGCCGCGGTGATCACGATGCGCCCGTCGCCCGAGCCCAGGTCGATCAAGAAATCGTTCGGGCCGACCTGCGCCAGCTCGAGCATCGCGTCGACGACGTTCTGCGGCGTCGCGACGTACGGCACGTCGGCGGCCTGGGCGAAGACCCGCTGCGGTAACGCGCCTGCCGCCGTGAAGACGAGCGCGATCAGCAGAGCGGCCGCAAACGCGCTGCAGGCGGTACGCGTTTCGAGCCGCTGATCTTCAGTCGTCCGCACGCTACGTGTCTTTCGTCACTTCGTCACTGCTTCACTTCTTCGTCGGGGCGGCGACGCGCTGCGCACGCCACTTGAATTTCGCCTGCTGATTGCCCACGCCACGAACCACGTCGCCTTCCATGACATCGCCCGCGACGCGGCCCTGGAAATACAGGCTGGCTTCGTTGTCGCGGTCGCGGCTGTCGACGACGACGAAGCTGATGCGGTCGCCTTCGAGCTTGGGCTCCCACAATCCGCCGGGGAGTCCCTCCTGCCGGGCAAAACCGTCGAGCTCCTGGTATTTCTGCCGCAGCTCCATGTCGAAAGCGTACTCGCCTCCCGGGACGCCGGTGCGCACCTGCCAGCGGCCGCCGACACGCGCCGGCACGATCCACAGGAACACGTTCTTGCGGATCGTCACCTTGCGGTCCGGTTTCCAGTCGTCGAAGTCGAAGTCGTGAGCGACCAGGCGCGTGCCGGGTTTCAGTTGCAGCATGCGCTCGCGCAGGCGCTTCATGACCGGCGGCAGGAGGTACATCGTGATGACCGTCGCCGGCGAAAAATCGGTCTTGAAGAAATCCTGCTGCAGGAATTTGACGCGCTCGAGCACCTCGGCCTGGCGCGCGCTTTCCTCGCTCTGGTAGATGAGGTGGTTGTCGAGCTCGACGCCGATCGCGCGGGCGCCGAACTTGCGCGCGGCGGTGATGACGATGCGCCCGTCGCCGGAGCCGAGGTCATACACCACGTCCGCGGCACCCACGCCCGCGAGCCTGAGCATCTCGTCGACGACCGGCTGCGGCGTCGGCACGAAAGGCACGTCGAAGAACTGGGACTGCGCGAAGAGGGGAATCGCGGTGGCGGCGACGATCGCTGCTCCGCCAGCGATGAATCGGCGGCGCGTGAGACTGCTGGAAAACCACCCCCACCCTGACCCTCCCCCTGAAGGGTCCCTCCGGGACCCTT
>JAQGNC010000601.1 GCA_028292065.1 Betaproteobacteria bacterium | reverse complement strand
CGAAACCCGATGATGACGACGCCCCAGGACGGTCGAATGTCCGCGCCAACCGGCGCCGTCGCCAGCGCGCCGGACGCCGCGAAGCGCTCCACGACCGCCGTGCGCGCGCCGCATCGGCCGCTCCTGTCGCGGCACGTGCTGACCGCCGTCGCTTTCCTCGTGCTGTGGTCGGCGTTCCTCGAGCGGCGTGCGTTGTGGGATCCCGATGAAGGCCGCTACGCCGAGATTCCGCGCGAGATGGCGGTGTCGGGCGACTGGATCACCCCGCGCCTGAACGGCCTCCTGTACTTCGAGAAGCCGCCTTTGCAATACTGGGCGACCGCAGGCGCTTTCAGCCTGTTCGGCGAGCGCAACTGGACCGCACGCCTGTGGAGCGCGCTCACGGGGCTCGCCGGAGTCCTGCTGGCTTTTTATGCCGGGAGGCGCCTGCACTCGCCGCGCGCGGGCACTGTCGCGGCGCTGGCGCTCGCGAGCAGCGTCCTCTACTTCGGTGTGACGCACCTCAACACGCTCGACGCGGGGCTTTCGTTTTTCCTCGAGGTCGTGGTGTTGTCGCTCGCGACAGGCCTGCGCGAGGAGACGCCGGCGAACGAGCGCAAATGGTGGATCCACGCTGCGTGGGCGGCGGCGGGGCTGGCGGTGCTGAGCAAAGGACTGATCGGGCTGGTGCTGCCGGGAGCGGCGCTCGCTGTTTATACGGTGTTGTATCGCGACCGGTCGGTATGGCGGCGCCTGTCCCCGCTCACCGGTGTCGCGCTCTTTCTCCTGGTGAGCGCGCCGTGGTTTGTCGCGGTCGCCCGCGCCAACCCCGATTTCCTCCAGTTCTTCTTCGTCCACGAGCACTACACGCGGTTTCTGACGACCGAGCACCACCGCAGCCAGCCGTGGTGGTTCTTTCTGCCCGTGCTCGCGCTCGGCGTATTGCCGTGGCTGCCGATGCTCTCCGGCTGGTGGCGCGCGCTGCTCGTCGCGCGCGGCGGCCGTTTCGAGCCGTTCGCGTTTCTCGCGGTATGGGCGCTCGTCGTGCTCGCGTTCTTCAGCGCTTCGGGTTCGAAGCTGGTGACTTACATCCTCCCGATCTTCCCCGCGCTCGCGCTGCTCGGTGCGCGCTACGCGTGCGAAGCGCCGCCGGAGCGGATCGCACGCCAGGTTTTCTGGGGCGCCGCGGTTCCGGCTGCAGCGCTCCTGGCGATGGCGTGTGCGCTCGCGTGGCGTCCCGGGGCATTCGGCCGCCTGGCGGCGCAGACGCTGCCGCTGTGGTGCCTCGCCGCGGCGGTGCTGTGGGGATACGCCGCGTTCCTCGCGCGGCGTCTCGCTGACCGGCGCAAGCTCGAGGCGACGGGCGTCGTGCTGGCGCTCGCGCTGCTCGCCGCGCATCAGCTGGTGCTGCTCGGCGGCGAAGCGGTGGTGCCCGACTCGACGACGGCCGCGCTCGCGCGCCAGGTGAAGCCGCTGCTCGGCGATTCGACCCGCGTGTACGTCGTGCGCATGTATGCGCAGTCGCTGCCGGTCTATCTCGGCCGCACGGTCACGCCGGTAGAGTACCGGGGCGAGCTCGACTTCGGACTGCAGCGCGAGCCGCACAAGGCGCTGCCGACGCTCGAAGCGTTTCGCGCCGCCTGGTTCGGCGAAACCGACGCGGTCGCGGTCATGGGCCGGCAGACCTACGACGCGCTCGCGGCGGCGAGCACCCCGATGACGGTGATCGCCGAAGACGGCGGGCGCATTGCGGTGAGGCGGCATTGAGCGCGGCCTCTTTCGCGCTCATCCTCACCGGCGTGATGCTCAACGCCGCGGCGCAGCTCATGCTCAAGGCGGGCACCCAGCGCGTCGGGCCGATCGACCTGAGCTTCCAGAGCCTTTCGGTGCTGCCTGGTCTCGCGCTCTCGGCGCCGATCGTCGGCGGATTGTGCTGCTACGCGGTCAGCGTCGTGGTGTGGATCGTGGCGCTTTCGCGCGTCGAAGTGAGCGTCGCCTATCCCATGCTGTCGATCGGTTACATCGTCAACGCGATCGCCGCGTGGGTCCTTTTCGGGGAAACGCTCAACCCCATGAAGCTGGCGGCGATCGGGGTGATCGCCGTCGGCGTGTGCATGCTCGCGTGGAGCGGCCGTGGCGCCTGAGCCTTCGCACAAGCCGCTCTCCGCGTCCGGCGCGGCGCAAGACGAGCCTTATCTGCCTTTCGCGCGGCCGAGCCTCGACGAGGACACGATCGAAGCGGTCGCCGATGTGCTGAGGTCGGGCTGGATCACGACCGGCGCGCGAACGCGCGCGTTCGAAGCGGCACTGTCGGAGTATTTCGGCGGCCGCATCGCGATGACGTTCACCAGCGCGACGGCGGCCCTCGAAGCCGCGCTGCTCGTCGCCGGAATCGGACCCGGGGACGAGGTGATCACGCCGGCGATGAGCTTCGCCGCGACCGCAAACGTGATTCTGCGCGTCGGCGCCGAGCCGGTGTTCGTCGACGTGAAGCTCGCTTCGCGCAACATCGATCTCGACCAGGTCGAAGCGGCAATCACCTCGCGCACGCGTGCGATCCTGCCGGTGCACTTCGCCGGCCGGCCGGTCGACCTCGACCGGCTGTACGAGATCGCCCGACGGCGCGGGGTGCGCGTCATCGAAGACGCAGCGCAGGCGATGGGCTCGACCTGGCGCGGACAGCGCATCGGCGCGCGCGGCGATCTCGTCGTGTTCAGCTTTCACCCGAACAAGAACATGACGACGATCGAAGGCGGTGCGCTCGTGCTCGACAGCGCGGAGGAAGCGAAGCTCGCCGAGCTGCATCGCTTTCACGGCATCCGCCGCACGCCCGAAGGCGATATCGACGTCGAGCTTGCCGGAGGCAAGAGCAACCTGACCGACGTCGCCGCGGCGGTCGGTCTCGCGCAGCTTCCCAGGCTCGACGCGTTCAATGCGCGGCGCCGCGAGCTCGCTGCGCTGTACTTCGCGCGTCTGAACGCCGATCCACAGCCGGCGCTGCCCGCGCGCGACGACGCGGGACACAACTGGCACATGTTCAACCCGCTCTTGGCGCTCGGGCGCATGACGATCGGCCGCGGCGAATTCATCCGCCGCATGCACGAGCGCGGGATCGGCGTCGGCGTGCATTACCCCGCGCTCCACGAGCTCGCGCTGTACCGCAGGCTCGGCCACGCGCGGCACGGCCACCCGAACGCCGAGCGCATCGGGCGCGAGACCGTGACCCTGCCGCTGTTTCCGGCGATGGCCGATTCCGACGTCGAGCGCGTGTGCGGCGCGGTGCGCGAGGTGCTCGCGGGCGCGAAAGCCGGAGGTGCGGCGTGACTCGCGGGCTCGTCTCGGTCGTCGTTCCGGTCTACAACGAGGAAGCGGTGCTCGCGCAGTTGTTCGAGCGCTTGTACGGCGCGATGGACAGTCTCGGGTTCCCCTACGAGATCGTGCTCGTCGACGACGGCAGCGTCGACGCGTCGCCGCAGCTCATCCGCGAGCAATTCAGCCGCCGCCGAAAAAATACGCGCGCGGTGCTGCTCGCGTTCAACGCGGGCCAGCACATGGCGATCCTCGCCGGTTTCGCGCACGCGAGAGGCGAGCGCGTGGTCACCCTCGACGCCGATCTGCAGAATCCTCCGGAAGAGATCGGCAAGCTGCTGCGCGCGATGGACGATGGCCACGATTACGTCGGCGGCATCCGCCGCGACCGCCACGACAGCTGGTGGCGTACGCACGCTTCGCGCGCGCTGAACTGGGTCCGCGCAAAGACGACGCGTATCCGCCTCACCGACCAGGGCTGCATGCTGCGGGCGTACGACCGCCGCGTGATCGACGTGATCCTGCGCTCCGGAGAAGCGCACACCTTCATACCCGCGCTCGCGTATGCGTATGCGCGCAAACCCGCCGAGGTCGAAGTCGAACACGCGGCGCGCGCGGCGGGGGAGTCTAAATACGCCTTGCTGAGTCTCATTCGCCTGAACTTCGACCTGATGACCGGTTTCTCGGTCGCGCCGCTGCGCGTGTTCTCGCTGTTCGGCATGGCGCTCTCGGCGCTTTCCGGCGTGCTCGTCGTCTACCTCCTGCTGCGGCGCCTGTGGATCGGACCCGAGGCCGAAGGGGTGTTCACCCTTTTCGCGCTGTCGTTTCTGCTGATCGGGATCGTGCTCTTCGGCATCGGGCTCCTCGGCGAATACGTCGGGCGCATCTACGAGCAGGTGCGGGCGCGCCCGCGCTACCTGGTCGACGAGATCCTCGACGCGTCGCAGCCGCCTGCGACGGCGCCTCTCGAGGCGAGGCGATGAGCGCGCGCGCGGTCGTCTTCGCGAACCACGACGTCGGCGTGCGCTGCCTGCGCGTGCTGCTCGCGGCCGGGGTCGACGTGCCGCTCGTGGTGACGCACCGCGACGAGCCGCACGAGGCGCTCGCTTTCGACAGCGTGACCGACACGGCGCGCGCTCACGGGCTCGAGGTGACGCTTCCCGAAGACGTCAACGACGCCGCGTTCTGCGAACGTGTCGCCGCGCTCGAGCCCGATTTCATTTTCTCGTTCTATTGCCGCCAGATGATCGGCGCCAGGATTCTCGGCGCGGCGCGGCGAGGGGCGCTCAACATGCACGGCTCGCTGCTGCCTGCCTACCGCGGCCGCGCGCCGGTGAACTGGGCCGTGATACGCGGTGAGACGAGCACCGGCGCGACGCTGCACTACATGACCGACAAGCCCGATGCGGGCGACATCGTCGACCAGGAGGCGGTGCCGATACTTCCGGACGACACCGCGTTCGACGTGTTCACCAAAGTCGCGGTCGTCGCGGAAATCGTGCTGTGGCGCAGCCTCCCGGCACTGATCGCCGGCAGCGCGCCGCGCGTGCCTCAAGATGCCGCGCGCGCGAGCTATTTCGGTCGCCGGCGGCCCGAAGACGGCAGGATAGACTGGGTCTGGAGCGCGAAGACGATTCACGACCTGGTGCGCGGGGTCGCTCCGCCTTATCCCGGCGCGTTCGCGATCGTCGGCGCACGCAAGCTGCGCCTGCTCAGGACCACGATCGAGCACGGGCGTGCGCAGCGGCATGCGGCGCCGGCGCTGTATGTCCACGACGGCGCGTGCTACGTCGATTGCGGCGGGGGCGGTGTGCTGCGCGTGATCGAAGCGGACGTCGACGGCGTCCCGGTCGCCGCGGCGGCGCTCGGCTCAGCGCTCGCATTCGAGCGCGTGCTTACACTGCAGGCGGAAAGCGAGGTTGCGGAATGAAAAAAATCCTGGTGCTCGGCGTCGACGGTTTCATCGGTCATCACCTGACGCGGCGAGTCCTGCAGGACACCGACTGGTGTGTCTACGGCATGGACATGAACACCGAGCGCATCGCCGAGTTCATCGGGCACGAGCGCTTCCAGTTCTTCGAAGGCGATCTCACGATCAACCACGAGTGGATCGAGTATCACGTCAAGAAGTGCGACGTGGTCGTGCCGCTGGTCGCCATCGCCACGCCCGCCGATTACGTGACGCGTCCGCTGGAAGTGTTCGAGCTCGATTTCGAAGCGAACCTGCCGATCGTGAGAGCGTGCGTGAAGCGCGGCAAGCGCCTGGTGTTCCCTTCGACGTCCGAGGTCTACGGCATGTGCGAGGACGAGCGCTTCGACGCCGAGCGCTCGAATCTCGTGCTCGGACCGATCAGCAAGCAGCGCTGGATCTACGCGTGCTCCAAGCAACTGATCGACCGGGTCATCTGGGCTTACGGCAGCGAAGGCAAGCTCGATTTCACCCTGTTCCGCCCTTTCAACTGGGTCGGGCCCGGACTCGACGATCTCCACGCGGCGAAAGAAGGCAGCTCGCGCGTCGTGACCCAGTTTCTCGGCGATATCGCGCGAGGCGAGCCGATCCGGCTGGTCGACGGCGGGGCGCAGCGCCGCAGCTTCACCGACATCGAAGACGCGATGAACGCGCTGCTGCGCATCCTCGACAATCCCGGCGGCGTCGCGCGCGGGAAAATCTACAACATCGGCAATCCGGACAACAATTACTCGATCCGCGAGCTCGCCGAAATGATGCTCCGGATCGCTGCGGATTTTCCCGACTGGCGCGAGCGTGCCAGCGGTGTGCGCATCGTCGACGTGACCGCCGACGCTTATTACGGCGCGGGCTACCAGGACATGCTGAACCGCCGTCCCGCGATCGAAGCCACCTGCGCCGACCTGCAATGGCAGCCGCACGTTGGAATGGAGCAGAGCCTTGCGCGACTCTTCGAGCATTACCGCGATCAGCTTCCTGCAACGCGCGATTTCGCCGACGACCGGACCGCTTTCGACGCGCCGCTGCACGAGCCCGTTCGGGCGGCATGAGCGCGGCTCAACCGCTGCTCGCGCTCAAGGTCGACGTCGATACGTACAGGGGGACCCGCGAAGGGGTTCCGCGTCTCGCGGCGCTGCTCTCGCGCCGCGGCGCCGGCGCGACGTTTCTTTTCAGCGTCGGGCCGGATCACACCGGGCGCGCGCTGCGGCGGGTGTTCCGCCCGGGTTTCCTGAGCAAGGTGTCGCGCACCTCGGTGCTCGAGCATTACGGCCTGCGCACCCTGCTTTACGGCACGCTGCTGCCGGGGCCGCACATCGGCCGCACCTGCGCCGCGGAGATGCGCGCGGTGCGTAACGATGGTTTCGAAGTGGGGCTGCACGCTTACGATCACGTGAAGTGGCAGGATTTCGTCGCGTCGCGCGATGAGGAATGGACCGAGCGCGAAATGCGGCGCGGGGTTGACGCTTTCATCGAAGTCTTCGGCGACGCCCCGCGAGTCCACGGCGCCGCCGGGTGGCAGATGAACGACGCCGCTTTCGGCGCGCAAGTGCGTCTCGGCTTCGATTACGCATCCGATACCCGAGGCCGCGAGCCTTTCGAGCCCGAGGTGTCGGACGGCGCCGCGGCGTGTGCGCAGGTCCCCACGACGCTGCCCACGCTCGACGAGCTCATCGGCGTCGACGGCGCGACTCCGCGCGATGCGGTAAGCCGCCTGCTCGAGCTCACTGCGCAGCCGCCGGCGACCGGTCATGTCTATACGCTGCACGCCGAGCTCGAAGGCGGACGCCTGCTGCCTTTTTTCCAAATGCTGCTCGATGGCTGGACCGCCCAGGGTTACCGGTTCGCGAGCCTACGGCAGTTGCTCGACACGGTCCGCAGCGCCGGCGCGCTGCCGTCGAGGCGAATCGCGCAGGCAGCGATACCCGGACGATCGGGGCTCGTGTCGCTCGAAGGCGCGCCGGGCGCGACGCGGAGCTGAAACGACACGTCGCTGACGTGTCCGCCGGCGAATGCGTGGGCGCGCGATGTGCTAAGTTCGAAGGATGCCCGCTTACGACGCACTCACCCCCGAACTTATACTCGACGCCATCGAATCCGGCGGTTACCGCTGCGACGGCAGGCTGATCGCGCTCAACAGCTACGAGAACCGCGTCTACCAGGCGTGGCTCGACGACGGCACCGCGCTCGTGGCGAAGTTCTACCGTCCGGGCCGCTGGTCGAATGCGGCGATCAAAGAGGAGCACGAGCTCGCGCTCGAGCTCGCCGAGGCCGAGCTTCCGGTCGTCGCGCCGCTCGTGCGCGGCGGCTCCAGTCTCCTCGAGCATGCGTCTTTCCGCTTCGCGCTCTATCCGCGCTGCCCGGGGAGAACGCCCGAGCTCGACAACCCCGACACGCTGCGCTGGCTCGGACGCTTCATCGCGCGTATCCACGCGGTCGCCGCGCTGCGGCCTTTCACGCAGCGCCCGCCGATCGACGTGAAGACTTTCGGACGAGAGCCTTCGCGCTACGTGCTCGAGAATGATTTCGTTCCGCCCGAGCTGCGTGCGGCGTATTCAAGCGTCGTCGACGACGTGCTCGGACGCGTGGAGCGCGCGTACGAGCGCGCCGGCCCGGTGCGCCGCATCCGGCTGCACGGCGACTGCCACAGCGGCAACATCCTGTGGACCGGCGAAGGGCCGCACTTCGTCGACCTCGACGACGCGCGCATGGGCCCGGCGGTCCAGGACGTGTGGATGTGGCTCTCGGGCGAGCGGCAGGAGATGCAGCTCCAGCTCAATTCGGTGATGGAAGGCTATCGCGAGTTCCACGAGTTCAATCCGGCGGAGCTCTGGCTGGTCGAAGCGCTGCGCACCCTGCGGCTGATTCATTACTCGGGGTGGCTCGCGCAGCGCTGGGACGACCCGGCTTTCCCGAGCAGCTTTCCGTTCTTCAACACGCAGCGCTATTGGCAGGACCAGATCCTCGCGCTGCGCGAGCAGGCGGCGGCGCTCGACGAGTCGCCTCTCGAGGTGTACTAGCCTGGATCAAAGCTTTAACGCAAAGGACGCTAAGGACGCGCTACGCGCGCTCGCCAGTGAACGAACAGAGGGAAACCAAGGTTTCCCTCCGTAACCTCCCTTCCTTTCGTGCGCCACGCGATCGCCACGTCGCCCTTGCCGGCGCCTCGCGATGACAGGCATTTTTTGGGTTTTACTTTGCGTCCTTCGCGTCCTTGGCGTTAAAGCTTTGATTCGAGGCCCTGCGTGTCTTTCGTCATAAAAACGCTCATCGGCATCGCGTGTGCGTATGCCGCGCTCGTCGCGTTCGTCTGGGTCATCCAGGACCGGCTCATCTATTTCCCCCAGGCGGGGCGCGAGGTCGCGTCTACGCCCGCTGCGCGGGGTGTGCCGTATGACGATTTCACGATCACAACCGCAGACGGCGAGAAGCTGAACGTCTGGTGGGTGCCGGCCGCGACGTCGCGTGGCGCAGTGCTGCTGTTCCACGGCAACGCGGGGAACATCTCGCACCGCATCGAGTACGCGCTCATGTTCCGGGGGCTCGGCTACAGCACGCTGCTTGTCGATTACCGCGGCTACGGCAAAAGCAGCGGCAAGCCGAGCGAGGAGGGGACCTACAGGGATGCCGACGCGGCGTGGCGCTGGCTCACGCAGACGCGCGCGATTCCCGAGGATCGCATCGTGCTCTTCGGCGAGTCGCTCGGAGGCGGTGTCGCGTCGTGGCTCGCTGCGCGCCACAAGCCACGCGCGCTCGTGCTCGCGTCGACGTTCACGTCCACGGTCGACCTCGCTTCGCAGATCTACAGCTTTCTGCCGGTGAAGCTCATCAGCCGCTACCGGTATCCGACGCTCGAGCGCCTGCGCGACGTGCGTTCCCCCGTGCTCGTGATCCACAGCCCGCAGGACGACGTCATCCCGTTCTCCCACGGGCGCCGGCTGTACGAAGGCGCGCGAGAGCCGAAAGCGTTCCTGGAGTTACGCGGCGGACACAACGACGGTTTCGTGTTCGTGCGGCCGGAGTGGGTGCGGGCTCTCGGTGAATTCCTGGAGCGTGTAAGTCAAAAGCCTTGACGCGAAGGACGCGCTACGCGCGCTCGCCGGTGAACGAACAGAGGGAAACCAAGGTTTCCCTCCGTAACCTCCCTTCCTTTCGTGCGCCACGCGATCGCCACATCGCCCTTGCCGGCTCCTCGCGATGACAGGCATTTTTTTGCTTTTCCTTCGCGTCCTTTGCGTCCTTCGCGTTAAAGCTTTGCTCTTGTGTTAAAGCTTTGCTCTTGGGTCAAAGCTCTGCCATGCGGTCGCGGCGACGCTCTAGCCTTTCAGCGATTCCGCCACGTACTCACCGATAGCCAGCGACGACGTCAGCCCCGGCGATTCGATGCCATAGAGATTCACCATCCCCGGCACCCCGTGGTCTCGCGGGCCCTGGATGACGAAGTCAGGCGCGGGCTCGCCCGGGCCGTGGATCTTCGGGCGTATGCCGGTGTAGCCCGGCTGCAGCGCGCCGTCTTTCAATCCCGGGTAATAGCGTCGTATCGCGTGATAGAAAGCCTGCTCGTGCTCGATCGAATCGTCGAAGCGGTAATCGATCCGGTCGATCCACGCGAAATCGGGACCGAACTTGACCTGGCCGCCGAGATCGATCGTCACGTGTACGCCGAGCCAGTCCTGGCGCGCCACCGGATAGATCAACCGGTTGAAAGGCGCGGCGCCGGACAGCGTGTAGTAGTGGCCGATGGCGTAATACGTCGGCGGAATGCTCGCTTCCGGAATGCCTGCGATGCTGCGCGAGACTGCCTGCGCGCTGAAACCGGCGGAGTTGATCACCGTGTTGCACAGGAGCGACATCGGCTCGGCGCCGCCGACGTCGATCACGATGCCTTCATCGGTCACGTGTCCGGACACCACCGGGCTCGCCAGCGCGAGCGCACCGCCGTGCGCTTCCATGTCGCCCAGATACGCGAGCATGAGACCGTGCGCATCGATGATTCCGGTCGACGGCGACAGAAAGCCCGCGACGCATTTCACCTCGGGCTCCATCTGTGCGAGCTCGGCGGCGTCGAGCAGGCGCAGGTCGTCGCAGCCGTTGATCTCGGCCTGCTTGCGGTATTTCTCCAGCCCCGCGAGCTCGCTTTCGTCGCACGCGACGATGACTTTGCCGATGCGCCTGTGGTTCACCGCGTGCTCTTCGCAGTAGCGGTAGAGCGCGCTGCGTCCCGCGAAGCACAGCTTCGCCTTGAGCGACCCGGTGGAGTAGTAAATCCCCGCGTGCATCACTTCCGAATTGCGCGAGCTGGTATGTGTGCCGAAATGCGCTTCGGCTTCGAGCACGACCACTTCGCGCCCGCTCATCGCGAGCTCACGCGCGATCGCCAGACCTACCACGCCGCCGCCGATGACCGCGCAATCTATTTTTTCCGCCATGAAGCTGCCTGTAATCGTTATTCTCGGGTCTCCCCGAGTCTGAAAAGGGCGCCATTTTATCTTATGGGCTGGGACCCCCGCTTCTGCGAGCGTTCTCCGATGCTCGAACCGTTCGCCGCACTCGCTGCGCCGCTCGCCGAATGCGCGGACTGGCCGCGCCGCCCCGCGATGGCGTCGCTCGTGCGCGCGCGGGGAATTCGCAACGTCCGCGGAATGCCTCTACGCCTCGCGGCGCCGGACGCAGGGCCTGCGCTCTCATACGAATCGCGCACGTACGAGTCGGGAGCGCTCGAAGTCGGGGAGGGCGAGTGGCACGATCTCTTCAACGTGCTGGCGTGGACGGCATATCCGCGCAGCAAAGCGGCCCTGAACGCCCGCCATGTCGAGGCTGCTCATGAGGACGGGGACGGCGCAGGCGCCGCGAATCGCGGGCGGGTGCGCGACGCGCTCACCCTTTTCGACGAGAGCGGCGCGATCTTCGTCTCGAGCGAAGCCGATCTCATCGACGACCTGCGCGAGTTTCGCTGGAAAAACCTGTTCTGGACGCAGCGGCAGCGTGTGCGCACGTCGGTGCGGGTGTTCGTTTTCGGCCACGCGGTCCTCGAGAAAGCGCTCGCGCCTTACGTGGGGATGACCGCGCACGCGATCGCGCTCCACGTCGATCGCAGTTTTCTGGAGGACACGCCGCAACGGCAGCTCGACGGGGTCGATGCCCTCACCGCCGCGCACCTTGGGGACACCGCGCAGCTGCGATCCCCGCGCGAGCTTGCGCCTTTACCGCTGCTCGGCGTTCCCGGCTGGTGGTCCGATAACGAGCGCGAGGATTTCTACGACAACGCGGCGTACTTCAGGCCAGGGCGCACACGGACGCGTTGAAGCTGCAAGAACCACCCCCACCCTAACCCTCCCCC
>JAQGNC010000595.1 GCA_028292065.1 Betaproteobacteria bacterium | reverse complement strand
GTACGCGCTCACTCCGGAGCGTGTCGCGCGAGTCGAGATCCGCATGCACCCGCTCGGCCTGCAGCTCGCGGGCAAACGCGAACCGACGACCGGGCTCGAAGCCAAGTTGAGCGTCTATCACGCCGCGGCGGCCGCGCTGCTGCTCGGCCGAGCCGGGGTCGCGGAGTTCACCGATGAACGCGTGCGCGATCCCGCGGTGCTCGCACTGCGCTCGCGCGTGGTCGCAATCGCCGACGAGTCGCTCGACAAGGCGGCCGCGGTGGTGCGGATCGAGCTCGACGATTCGACGACCGGCGAATGCGACGTGCCGCACGCCGTCGGCTCGCTCGAGCGTCCGATGAGCGATGCGGAGCTCGAGAACAAGCTGCGGGAGCTCGCCCCGAGCGCTTTCAAGGCGTGCTGCGCGCAGGACATCATCGAGCTCGCGTGGTCGCTCGAGCGCCTGGAAGACGCGGCCGAGCTCGTGCGAGCGACGGTCCCGTGAGTCGCATTGCGTCGACCGTTCGACGCGCCGTGCTTTTGCGAATGCCATCGCGAGGCGCTTTTCGAATGTCATGGCGAGGCGCCGCGCTTTTCTTCGAATGTCATCGCGAGGCGCCGCGCAAGCGCGCCGTGGCGATCCCGTGGCGCACGCAACCCCGTCGCAGATGTTCGACGCTTCTGAGTCCTGCCCGCTTACGAGCGCCCCGGGATTTGCTTCGTCGACGCTCTCCTCGCAATGACAGTGATCGAGAGGCCGACGGTCTACCTTATGTTCATCTTTCCGGAAGGGAAAAAATGCCCTACGCAGATTCAGACGGCGTTCGCCTCTACTTGGAGGAAACCGGCAAAGGCACGCCGATCGTTTTCGTTCACGAGTTCGCGGACGATCTGCGAAGCTGGGAGCCGCAGATGCGCTTTTTCAGCCGGCGCTACCGCTGCATCGCGTACAACGCGCGCGGCTATCCGCCGTCCGACGTGCCCAAGCCCCGCAACCGCTATTCGCAGTCGATCGCGGCCGACGACGTCGCCAACGTCATGCGGCACCTCGGCGTGAAGCAGGCGCACGTCATCGGCTGCTCGATGGGCGGTTACGCGACGCTGCACTTCGGCCTGACCTACCCCAAGATGGCGCTGTCGCTGACCGCGGTCGGCGCGGGTTACGGGTCCGACCCCGACAAGCGCGAGCAATTCCTGAGCGACACCGAAGTGATGGCGAAGCGCTTCGACGAGCTCGGCACCGCCGAAGCGGTGAAGCCTTACCAGGTCGGCCCCGCGCGCGTGCAGTTCCAGAACAAGGACCCGCGCGGCTTCGCGCAGTTCTGCGCCGAGTTCGCCAAGCACTCGGCGCTCGGCTCGGCGAATACGCTGCGCGGCGTGCAGGCGAAGCGTCCGACGGTCTACGCGCTCGGGCGCGGGCTGTCGCGGCTGCGGGTGCCGCTGCACGTGGTCAGCGGCGACGAAGACAACAACTGCCTGGAACCGGCGCTGTTCATCAAGCGCGTGTGCCCATCGGCGTGGCTGTCGGTGATCCCGAATACCGGGCACGCGGTGAACGTCGAGGAGCCGGATCTTTTCAACCGCCTCACGGCTGAATTCCTCGCGCAGGTCGACTCCGGCCGCTGGCGCCCGCGCGACCCGCGGTCGCTCACGAAGTCGACGATGCAGTCGCGGTGAGCGTAGATCCAAAGCTTTAACGCCAAGGACGCGAAGGACGCGAAGGAAAAAATTGGATGAGGGGGGTGTCTGAGAACGCCGATTGTTTCGTCGATGCCCGTACCCGCGGCCGCGCTCTTTTCCTTAAAGCTTTTGATCTCCTTCGCGTCCTTCGCGCTCCTTCGCGTTAAAGCTGTTGCCGTGCTCTCAGGCGCTGCGCGATCTACCACGCGGACTGGAGCACGTCCCACAGCAGTTCTCGCTCGCGCACGAACTCGCGTTTCGGATCGGCGTTGAAGTTCTTCAGCGAGTGCTCGAGGATCGCCGGCAGGCTGTCGCGAGGGATGCCGAGCTGCGAGAGCCGGGTGGGCGTGCCTATCGATTGAAAGATGCGCTCGAGGGCCGCGGCCGCGCGTTCGGGCGCGTCGTCGATCGCATCGCCTTCTCGCCACGCGTCGAGCGCCGCGGCGATACGCGCCATCGCTTCAGGATCGCGGCGCCCCAGCGCGCGCATGACGCCCGGCGTGAGCGCGTTGTTCGCTTCGCCCTGGCTCACGTGCCCGTGCCGGTTGAAAAGCGCCGCGGCGAACGCATAGACCACGCGCCCGACCCAGTGCGTCTCATTGAGCGCGCCGCCGTCGTCGGCATCGCGATTCTGCAGGAAAGCCGCGGCGCACAGCTCGATGCGCGGCGCGGGGTCGCTCGGATCGGACAAGCGCGGGAGCGCGCCGCGCGCGAGGCGCAGCGCCTGCAGCCGGTCGCCTTCGACGAGCGGCGTCATGCGCTTCGCGCCCATGTTCATCGCCGCGCGCCAGAACACCGCGGCGCCGGTATTCAGCGCGAGCGTCGCCGGCGCGGTGAGCAGCGCGTCGCTGTCCCAGAACACCGCGACCGGCCGGGTCTTCGGATCGAAGAACTCCATGCGATGGTCGAGCGCGTCGCTTTTGACCGCCGAACCCGCACGGTTCTGCGCTGAGGTGGCGGCAGTCAGCACGTTGACGATCGGCAGCTTGGGCGCGAGCAGCTTGGGGCTGATCGCCGGCCCATGCTCCGGATACCGGGTGATCAGCTTCTCGACCGGGCCTTGCTCGGCGAGCAGGATCGCGACGACTCGAGTCGCCTGGATCACGCTGCCCGCGCCGACCGCGATCAGCTTGTCGGCGCCCGCGGCGCGCGCCGCGTCGGCCGCGGCGGTCACCGCCGACAGTGGCGACTCTTTCGCCATGGCGTCGAACACGCCGGCGAGCGAGTCACCGAGGATTGTGCGCATGCGCGAGATCAGCGGCGTTTTGGTCGAGACCGACCGACCGCACACGATGAAAGCGCGCGACGCGCCGCGGCGTTTCAGCTCGGCCGGCAGGTTCTCGAGCGCGTCGCTGCCGCTGTAAAGACGCAGCGGGTAACCGACTGCGCGAAAATCATTGCAATACATTCAAGGCTCTTTCGTAAGCGTGCAGATCATCGGGTGTTTCCTTTTCACGAAACTACCACGCTGCGCTACCTGCGACGGCGCCGATCACGGGTTCATCGCGGCGCTTTGTATAGCGCAGAGCCTGCCCTGACCGTGTCGAAGGGCGCTCCGCCTGCAGCGTCGTCTACTTCGTTTTACCCAGCACTTGCGCCATCAGCCCCGTGTGCACTGCGCCCGCCCGGAACGGCGCTGAGCGCAGGACGGCGAGCACCGCCGGGATGTTGCTTTTCACCCCTTCGATCTCGAAAGCGTCGAGCGCGTCGGTGAGCCGGTCGATCGCCGCGTCACGCGTGTCCGCGCTCACGATCACTTTGGCGATCATCGGATCGTAATGCGGCGTCACCTTGCGGCCTTCGGCAAAGCCGGTATCGACCCGCACGCCTTCGCCGTGCGGCGGCCGGAAGACCGTCAGCGTGCCCGGCGAGGGATAGAAGCTCTTCGGGTCTTCGGCGTACACCCGCGCCTGTATCGCGTGTCCGCGCGCTTCGATGAGGACGGGCAGGATGTCCGCCAGCCGTTCGCCGGCGGCTGAGCGTATCTGCGCCTGCACCAGGTCGATACCGGTGATCGCTTCGGTGACCCCGTGTTCCACCTGCAGGCGCGTGTTCACCTCG
>JAQGNC010000556.1 GCA_028292065.1 Betaproteobacteria bacterium | reverse complement strand
TTACGCGTTTGTCGCGGGCACGAAGCGCGCGGGGCTGCTGGTGCCTGCGCGCAAAGAGCGATGGAAACAGCGCCTGCTCGACGCGTGGATTCCTTTCGACAACGACGACACCCACACCGTGCGCATGCACCTCGCGCTGCTGGCCGCGATCGGCGTGGCGCCGGTCGCGGAGGTCGTCCCGTCGTGGAGTCGCGAAGACGAAGCGCGCGCGCAAGCGCTCACTGCGCCGCTCGGCGCCGAGCGCTACGTCGTCATGCATCCGTACCCCAAGTTCCGCTACAAGATGTGGACACCCCAAGGCTGGAGCGACGTCGCGCGCTGGCTGCAGGACCGCGGCCTGCACGTCGTGCTGACCGGCGGACCCGACGCGGCCGAGCGCGAATACGTCTCCCGAATCGCGTCGCAGGTTCCGGATGCGTTGAACCTCACCGGCGCGCTCACTCTGGGAGGCGTCGCGTGCGTGATCTCGCGCGCCGCGGCTTACATCGGCCCCGACACCGCGATCACCCACGCCGCGGCCGCGCTCGGCGTGCCGACCGTGGCGCTGTTCGGTCCGAGCAACCCGGTGAAGTGGGGCCCATGGCCCGCCGGGCACGACGCGGACACGAACCCGTGGCAGCTCAAAGGCTCGCAGGCGTCGGGCCGCGTGCGCCTCGTCCAGGGCGCGGGCGCTTGCGTCCCGTGCCGCAACGAAGGCTGCGACAAACACGTCGAGAGCTCGAGCGACTGCCTGGTGAACATGAGCTCGGTGACGGTGATAGCGGCGCTGAGCGAAGTGCTGCGTTAAAACCCTGCATCAAAGCAGGAAAGAAGGACGCTAAGGAAAAACCATGGACGCAAAGTAGCTCGTTCGAAGCGCTAAAGCACGCGCGTCATAAATCCTTTCCTTTGCGTCCCTGCTTCTTCCTTCGCGTCCGTGATTCCTGCTTTGTTCTTCGTTTCCTTCGCATCCTTGCTTCTTCGTGCCCCACGAGATCGCCACGTCGCGCTGCCGCGGCTCCTCGCGCTGACAAAAGCGGGGTCATTGCGAGGAGCGCAGCGACGAAGCAATCCCGAGGCGCTCGCCCTCCGCCACGGGATCGCCAAGTAGCTCGTTCGAAGAGCTAAGCAGGCTCGTCGTGAATCCTTTCCTTTGCGTCCTTGCTTCTTCCTTCGCGTCCCTGATCCCTGCTTTGTTCGTGCGCGACGACGGCGGTTCTACGCTTCGATGATGTGGAACTGCGTCCGGTAAAGCCGCGCGTAAAGCCCGCCTGTAGCCAGCAGCTCGCGGTGGGTCCCGCTTTCCAGGATGCGCCCCTGGTCGAGCACGACGATGCGGTCGGCGCGCTCGACGGTCGAGAGCCGGTGCGCGATCACGATCGTCGTGCGGCCCTGGATCAGGGTCTCGAGCGCGGCCTGGATGTGGCGCTCCGATTCAGAATCGAGCGCCGAAGTCGCTTCGTCGAGGATGAGGATCGGCGCATTGCGCAGCAGCGCGCGCGCGATCGCCAGGCGCTGGCGCTGGCCGCCCGAGAGCTTCACCCCGTTCTCACCGACGAGGGTCTGCAGCCGTTCGGGCATACCTTCGATGAAGTCGAGCGCGTGCGCCGCTTTCGCCGCCGCGACGATCTCGGCTTCCGACACTTTTTTCATGCTGCCGTACGCGATGTTCGCAGCGACGGTATCGTTGAAGAGCACCACGTCCTGGCTCACCAGCGCGATGTTCGCGCGCAGGCTCTCGAGCTTCAGATCCTCGAGGTCGTGACCGTCGAGCGTGATCCGCCCCGCGCTCGGGTGATAGAAGCGCGGCACCAGATTCGCGAGCGTGGTCTTGCCGCTGCCCGAAGGACCGACCAGCGCGATCGTCTGCCCGGGGCGGATGTCGAGATCAATGTCGTGGAGCGCCGCACGCTCGGCTTGAGGATAAGTGAAGCTGACGTGCTCGAAAGCGAGGGCGCCTGAAGCGCGAGGGATCGCGACCGCGCCGGTATCGGTCTCGCCCGGCTCGTCGACGAGCTCGAAGATGCTTTCGGCCGCGGCGAGGCCCCTCTGCAGAGGCTCGTTGATGCTGGTCACGCGCTTCAACGGCGCGTTGAGCATGAGCATCGCGGTCACGAACGACGCGAAACCGCCGACCGTGATCTCGTCCGCGCTCGACTGCACCGTCGCGAGCGAGACGATGAACGCGAGCGCGACGGCGACGATGAGCTGCACGATCGGCACGCTGACCGCCGCCGCGGTCGCCTGCTTCATGAGGTAGCGCCGAACGCGATTGGCTTCTTCGCGAAAGCGCTCGGCTTCGTAGCGCTGGCCGCCGAAGAGCTTCACCACTTTGTGGCCTTCGATCGCTTCCTGCAGCACCTGGGTGACTTCGCCCATCGAACGCTGGACGTCGCGGCTCGATCGCCGCAGGCGCGTGCTGACCACTTTGACGACGAGCACGATCGCGGGTGTGAGCGCGAGCGAAAGCAGGGTCAGCTTCCAGTTGAGCCAGAGCATCCACGCGATGAGGCAGATCGCGGACAAGCCGTCCTTGAAGATCGCGGTGAGCACGTTGGTCGCGGCGTTCGTCACCTGGGTCACGTCGAAAGTGACTTTGGAGATGAGGTTGCCCGCGGGGTAGTTGTCGTAATACGGCGTCGGCAGCTGGAGGAGCTTCTCGAACATCGCGCCGCGCAAGTCCATCACCACGCGGCTGCCGACCCAGTTGATCGCATACTGCGCGACGAATTCTGCGAGCCCTCGCACCACCACGATCGCGACGATGACGATGGGCATCCACTTCATGATGCGCTCGTCCTTGTCGACGAAAGTGCCGTCGAGCAGGGGTTTGAGCACCGCCGGCAGCGCCGCTTCGGTCGCTGCGACGACCATCATGCCGAGCACCGCGAGCGCAAAAACGCCGCGATACGGTTTTACGAAGCGCAGCAGGCGCAGGTAGAGCTGGGTGCTGGTGATCGGTTGCACGGGGGAAGAATACGGGAAAGCCGCGATTCTACGGGGTCTCGCGGGCGGGGTCAGACCAGCCGGGTTTGGGGTCAGACCCCGGTTTGATTCGTAGCGCAGGCGCCTCGCCTGCAGCCGTTAAAGCCGCCCCCGCTGCAGGCGACGACGCCTGCGCTACAAAAGACCCCGCCTTTACCCTCTTTTCAGCGCCTGGTTCGCGCCCCCTCGCGTGTACCTTTCGTTCCGCCGCGCCGCTTCCGGCGCGCCCTCCTTCGGAACGACCCTACGATGATCCCGCAACTCCTGGCGCTGGCGCTGCTCGCGCTCCTGACCGCACCGGCAGCACACGCACGCGCCGAGGCTTCCGACCTCCCGGCACCCGTCGTCAACCACGCCGCGTGGAAACCCACCCCCGACCTCACGTGGCAGCTCCAGTTCGTCAACGCGCCGATCGACACGAGCGTCGAGGCCGACGTCTACAAGATCGATCTCTTCGACAACCAGCCGAGTGTGGTCGCGGGCCTCAGGAAGAAAGGCCGCAAAGTGGTGTGCTATCTAAACGCCGGCGCGTGGGAAGACTGGCGTCCCGACGCGAAGCGCTACCCCGAAGCGGTGATGGGCCGCGGCTACGACGGCTGGACCGGCGAGCGCTGGCTCGACATCCGGCGCATCGATCTCCTCGCGCCGATCCTGCTCGCGAGGCTCGACCTGTGCCGCGACAAAGGCTTCGACGGGGTCATGCTCGACAACGTCAACAGCTACACCAATCGCACCGGTTTTCCGCTGAGCGGCGCCGACCAGCTGCGCTTCAACGCATGGCTGGCCAATGAAGCTCACGCCCGCGGGCTCGCGGTCGGCATGAACAACAACGCCGAGCAGGCGCGCCAGCTCGCCCCGTATTTCGACTGGGCGCTCGCCGAAGGCTGTCTTTCCGAAGGCTCGTGCAACGCGCTCAAGCCTTTCGTCGACAGCGGCAAACCGGTCGTGGTGATCGAGTACACCGAAAGCCGCGCGAGGCTGGCCGCGCTGTGCCGCCAGGCCTCGCCGCTGCAATTCAGCGTGCTCGCGAAAAAACGCGAGCTCGACGCCTACCGCATGGACTGCCGGTCGCCCGTGATCACGCGAGCCGCGGCAGCGTAAGCGCCGCCCCGTCTGAAAATGGATTCTGGATCACCTCGCGCTGGGCGCGGTCCAGAATGACGGTCCCTTGGACTTGCCGTCATTCTGGCGCAGGCCAGAATCCATTTTGATTTTGGCTGCGTCGCGTACTTCGTCAGAACTGGTACTCCGCGCTGATCGTGCCGTTCCTTTCAGGCAGCGGATACGCGTTGTAGCGGTCGAGCACGAACTGGCTGCGCACCGCGTAGTTGTAATACTTCTGGTTGAAGAGGTTGTTCACCCCCGCGGCGAAAGCCCACGACTTCCAGCGGTGGGTGAGCTTCAAATCGACGGGCGTATACGCGGGAATGCTCACGCCGAGGGTGTTCGCCTCGTCGTTGTCCATGAGCTGCGAGCCGACGTACGACACCAGCGTGTTGAAGCGCGTGGCGGGCGTGAAATCCCACGACGCGCGCAGCGTCACTTTGTGGCGCGGCACGAGCGGGACCTGTTTGCCGGAAAGGTTCACGTTCTGCAGGCTGAACGGGCTTCCTTCGAGCACCCCTTCGCGAAACTTCGCGTCGATGTAGGTGTAAGCCGCCGCGAGCCCGAGCTTGGGCAGCGGACGCGCGTTCGCTTCGAGCTCGACGCCGCGGCGCCTCGACGGCGGCAGGTTGCGATTGCCGACGCCGGTGCTGTAGGGATCGAGGTGGATTTCGTCGTTGACGTCGATCACGAACAGCGTCGCGCGTGCGCCGGCGTTACCTTGGCGATAATCGGCGGAAAGATCGTGCGAGCGCGCGGTCTGCGGTTTCAGGAACTGGAACTGGTTCGTGAACGCCGCGGAGGTCTCGTACGTCTCGTCGACGTTGGCGAAGCGATAGCTGCGCGCGGTCTTCGCCATCACCGCGAAAGCCGGGACGATCTGGTATTTCGCACCGACCTCGTAAGCGCTCTCGTAAGTGCGCTGCGACGCGGCCGGCGCGCCGGAACCGAAAGCGCCGCCGGGCGCTGCGGGATTGAAGCGATCGCTCGCATCGATGCTCAGGCGCTCGCGGCGTCCGCCGACACTCAGCGTCACGCGATCGGTGAGACTGGTGCTGTTGAGCGCATACACCCCGACCGTGTCCTGGCGCGCGGCTACGGTATTGAAAGGCTGGGCGATGTTGGTCGTCGCGTTCGACCGACGCAGGTCGTAGTTCCAGCGATACCAGTCGACGCCGACGACGAGCGAGTTCGGCCGGCCGAACACCGGCAGGTCGATCTTCGCGCGCGGGGTGAGCGACCACACGTCGAGCGCAACTTCGCGGTAATCGGGGAAACCGCCGAAATCGAAAAACGAGCGCTGCGCCTTGTCGCGCCATCCCGCGCCGATCGTGAATTCGCCGAAACCGGTCTTGCGGTTCCAGTCGAACGACGCGCGGTTGCCTTCGCGCTGCGCCCAGTCGAGCGGCGTGGACGCGCCGCGGCGGTCGGTCGCAAGCTGGTTTACGCCCGCGCTCGGCTGCACCTGCCGCGCACCCGGCAGGCGAATGCCCTGGTTGTCGGTGCCGAGCTTGACCGAGAAATCGCCCGCCGCGCCCGCCGCCCAGCGCAGGTCCGCGAGCGCGTTGGTCTGGCGGTTCTGGTTGTTCCTGCGGTAACCGTCCGATTCGAACTGGCTGCCGATGAGATTGATGCCGATGCCGCCGCGCGAATAATTGCCTTCGACGACGCCTTCGCGCGTGTCGTACGAGCCCACCGCGCCGCGAACGATGACCGTGCTGGGACGCGATGCCGGCGACTGGGTGATGATGTTCACCACCCCCGCGACCGCACCGTCACCGTAAAGCACGCTGCCGCCGCCGCGGACGATCTCGATGCGCTCGATCGCCGACAGCGGCACCGCCGACCACTGCACGCCGGACAGGTCGATGTCCGACACGCGGCGCCCGTCGACGAGGATGAGGGTGTTCTGCGCACCGGTGATGCCGAAACCGCGCAGGTCGACGGTGGTCGTCGAGGCGTTGTTGCCGAAGAAATCGTGCACCGCGAACCCCGCCTGCTCGGCAAGGAGATCGGGAACGGTGCGCGCGGTGCTGTTACGGATCGCTTCGGCATCGATCACCGTCACGTTCACCGGAGCGCCCAGCGCGCGGCTTTCGAAACGGGTCGCGGTGACGACCACCGGGTCGCCGCGAGTCACCGGAACCTCGGCGGCGTGCACGCCGAGCGCGGTCGAAACAAAGCACGCCGCGGCCGAAGCGGCGCGGCGCGCGTGAAGCGGGTAGATCATGAGGAAAATCCTTCGCCTGATTCGGCACGCCCGCCGCGCGCCGGAAGATCGACGTGACGGGACGCGGGGAGCGAAGGACTACAGCGTGAGCGGCGCCTTTGTGAGCGCACGTAAGCTGCCGTACCGAGCGCGCGACCCCGCGGCTCATCACAACTTCCGAGGCAGGCCGGTATACGGGCTCACGAGTCGAAGCGGGCGCGCCTTCCCAGGCGTAAAGCCCAGTGGCATGTTGCGCACGCTCTGGTGGTTGGAACCACCACTCGCTTACCGTTGCGGGGGCAGCACAGGTGTTGCACCTGTTTCCCGTTTAACTTGCGGCGCGATCGATCGCGTCGCAAGCACCCGACTCGGTTGCAGCCGGCTTCACACTCGCGGACAGCCGCCGGCAGCGCGCGCATAGTATCACCGCGGTCGCCGATGCGTCTCACGCGAGTGTTCCGTCGCGTGTGGCCAAAGCGCGTCGAATCGTTGCAAACAACATTCAAACAACGCCCTTAGCAGTTGACCGCGCTGAATTTTTACAACTATAGTGCGAGGATGGAAGCAGACCTCAGTTCGCTCGAGACCAAGATCGATCAATTCGTTGAGCTGTGCCAGCGACTGCGGTCGGACAATCAGGAGTTGCGCCAACAGCTCGCCTCGGCGGTGAGCCAGTCCAAGCGCCT
The DNA here is from genome assembly GCA_028292065.1 of Betaproteobacteria bacterium. Taxonomy (GTDB): domain Bacteria; phylum Pseudomonadota; class Gammaproteobacteria; order Burkholderiales; family SG8-41; genus JAQGMV01. The sequence goes on along the minus strand of JAQGNC010000556.1, from coordinate 821 downwards.
CGAAGAAAAAATCAACACCGTCACGGCGAGACTGGAGACGCTGCTCACGCAGATGCCTGCCGAGGATGACGCATGAGCGAATCGAAAGGCCTCCAGATCACGATCATGGGACGCGAGTTCCGGGTCGCGTGTCCCGAGGACGAACAGGCGGGTCTCCTCGAAGCGGTCGATTATCTCAACCGCAAAATGCTCGACATCCGCGACGGCGGCAAAGTGATCGGCCTCGAGCGCATCGCCATCATGGCCGCGCTGAATATCTCGCACGAACTGCTCACGACAAAGGTCGGCGGCGGTTTTGACATGGGTGAGATCAAGCGTAGAATGAATCGCATGGAAGCAGTGATCGACCAGGCGATGTCGGAGCAGGCAAAACTGTTCTGAACCTGTTCTGAACTTTACGCCCCCCTCGCTGCTCGAAGTTTCCCCTGCGGTGTTCGTAATAGGTCCTAATTCTCTGAACCTATAGTGGTAACCCGTGTTGCCGACTACAGTTGCCCGGTGTGCGCGTCCTACGGGAAGCGCCTGAAGGGCTCGGAAGGCGACCAATCTTGAACCCCTGCGTTCAAGAGTCAGGACCTGACGGCACAGGTGGGGGGCCTCGCAAGAAGCAAAAAAGCGGCGAAAGCCGCTTTTTTGTTTCCTGCGAGTAACGACACGGAAGGAAACCTACGGTTTCCCTCCGTGGGCCTCCTTTCCCTCGGCTCGCGGCGCTCGCTTCGCGGTCCCGGAGCAGTTCAAACCCACCCCCATCCCAGCCTTCCCCCTGAGGGTCCCGTCGGGACCCAATGGGCGGTAAACGAACAGAGGGAAACCAAGGTTTC
>JAQGNC010000526.1 GCA_028292065.1 Betaproteobacteria bacterium | reverse complement strand
GTCCGGCTGCAGGAGCTCGCCGCCTCGTTCGATCGGGAGGGCGCGCACGAGTTTCGCCGGCAAGCGAAGGCCCTCGTCCGCTGGGGGCCGCTCGCCGATGCGGCGTGGCCGATCGGGCAGGGCATCGCGCTCGCGGAGCCGTTGCGCAAGCGCTATCGGACGACAGGGCGCCTGCTGCAGGCAATCGGTCGCGCCAGTCGGAGCCTCATCGAACGCGCTGGCGCGAATCCGCCGCTGGCGCCGCAGTCCGCATTCGCGCGCGCGCACCGCATCCGCTTTCCGATCGTGCAGGGCGCGATGACCCGCGTCAGCGACTCACCGGAATTTGCGGCCGCGGTCGCCGACGCCGGCGCCTTGCCGCTGCTGGCGCTCGCGCTGATGACCGAAGAAGAGACGCGGACCCTGCTGCGGGAGACTCGGGCGGCGGTCGGCGAGCGCTCGTGGGGCGTCGGCATTCTGGGCTTCGTGCCTCAGGAAAAGCGCGAGGCGCAGATGCGCGCGATCGCGCAGATCGCGCCGCCGTTCGCGCTCATCGCCGGCGGCCGGCCGGACCAGGCGGCCGAGCTCGAAAGCCACGGTGTCGCGACCTACCTCCACACGCCGGTGCCGGGGTTGCTCTGTCGTTTCCTCGATCAGGGCTGCCGGCATTTCGCTTTCGAAGGCCGCGAATGCGGCGGGCACGTCGGTCCGCTGTTCAGCTTCCCGCTGTGGCAGGTGATGGTCGAAACCCTGCTCGAGCGCGCTTCGGACAGCGTGCTGCGAGAGACCCGCGTGCTTTTCGCCGGCGGCATCCACGATGCGCTTTCGGCCGCGATGGTGAGCGCGATCGCGGCGCCGCTCGTCGAACGCGGCGTCGAGGTGGGCGTGATCCTCGGCTCGGCCTATCTCTTCACCGAGGAAGCGGTGGCGACCGGAGCGATCTCCGACTGCTTCCAGCGGCAGGCGCTCGACTGCGGGCGAACGGTCGTCGTGCAGACCGGGCTCGGCCACGTCATTCGTGCCGCGCCGACGCCTTTCATCGACGAGTTCGAGGCGGCGCGCGAGCAGCTCCTGAAATCGGCCGCGTCGGCGGAGGCGATGCGCGCGACGCTCGACGACCTGGGACTGGGGCGCGCGCGTATCGCGTCGAAAGGCCTCGTGCGGGAGGGCGAACGGCTGGTCGCGATCGACGCGCAACGGCAGGAGCGCGAAGGCATGTTCATGATGGGCAGCCTGGCGACGCTCCGCCAATCGATCGTGCCGATGGCCGCTCTGCACGAATCGGTGTGTCAAGGCAGCGCCGACCGGCTCGCCGCGACGGCGCGCGAAACCGGAATTCCCGTTGCTGCGCACGCCCGCAGTAATCGCGCACGGCCTGCGAAAGTCGCTATCGTCGGCATGAGCTGCCTCCTTCCGGGCGCGCAGCAGATCGACCGCTACTGGCGCAACCTGCTCACGCTGCCGGAGCTCGTGACCGAAGTGCCGCGACACCGCTGGGACTGGCGGATCATGTACTCCGAGGATCCGAAAGCGCACGACACCACGTACTCCAAGTGGGGCGGGTTCTTCGACGAGGTCGCGTTCGATCCGTTGCGCTACGGCATTCCGCCCAACTCGATGAAGTCGCTGAGCACGTCGCAGCTCCTCGCGCTCGAGGTCACGCGCTGGGCGCTCGTCGACGCGGGCTACGAGGACGGCGACTTCGATCGCGAGAACACCGCGGTCATCGTCGGCACCGGCGCCAACGGCGACCTCGAGCAGCACTACATGCTGCGCACTCTCCTGCCGCTGGTGGTGGAGAACCTCACCGACGACGACCTGCAGCGCCTGCCGACGTGGACCGAGGAGAGCTTTGCCGGAGTCCTCGCCAACGTCACCGCGGGCCGCATCGCGAACCGTTTCGATCTGGGCGGCGCGAACTACACCGTCGACGAGGCGTGCGCGTCCGGCCTCACGGTCATCGACCTCGCGCTCTCGGAGCTGCGCGGCGGGCGCAGCAACGTGGTGCTCGCCGCAGGCCTCGATTTCGAGCAGACGCCGTATTTCTATCAGGGGTTCAGCCGCGTACAAGCGGTCTCCCCGCGAGGTCGCGCGCGCACCTTCGATCGCGACGCCGACGGCATCGTGATCAGCGAAGGCATGGCGATGGTCGTGCTGAAGCGTCTCGACGACGCGGTGCGCGACGGCGACCGGATCTATAGCGTCATCCAGTCGGCCACCGGCTCGAGCGACGGCAAGGCGCTCGGGATGACCGCGCCGCGCTCGATCGGCCAGCGCCGCGCCTTGCGCCGCGCCTACGAAGAAGCGGGCGTATCGCCCGCGCAGATCGGTCTCTACGAAGCCCACGGCACCGGCACGCCCGTCGGCGACAAAGCCGAGGTCGAGACCATACACTCGACGCTGCTCGGCGCAGGGGCCTCGCCCAAGAGCTGCGCGATCGGCTCGGTCAAGAGCCTGCTCGGCCATACTAAAGCCGCGGCCGGCGTCGTCGGGCTCGTGAAAGCCGCGTTGGCGCTGCATCATCGGACCCTCCCTCCGCACGCGAACGTCGAGCGGCCGCTGCCCGATCTCGCCGATCCGGCGAGCCCGCTCTATCTGCTGCGCGAGCCCCGGCCGTGGCTCTCGCCGGCGGGCGAGCCGCGCCGCGCCGGCGTGAGCGCGTTCGGCTTCGGGGGAACGAACTACCACGCCGTGCTCGAGG
>JAQGNC010000525.1 GCA_028292065.1 Betaproteobacteria bacterium | reverse complement strand
CCGCGCGGTGCGCGAGCATCCGCGCGACGCGGCGGCGGCGACCAACCTCGCGGTGGCGCTCCTCGACCAGGACCGCGGCCATGACGCGGTGTCGTGGCTTGAGCGGGCGCTGGAGATCGACGCTGACTTCGCGCCGGCCCATTTCAACTACGCCCACGTGCTGCGGGTCAACGGCAGGCTCGCCGACGCGATCACGCACTATGCCGCGGCTGCACACGCGCAACCGCCGATGCCGGAAGCGAGCGAAGCCCTGATGCAGGCGCTGCTGGACGCGTGCGACTGGGACGGCGCAGCGCGCCTGGCAGCCGAGCTTCGCGCGCGCGCTGCGAACGAGCCTGCGCACGACTGGATGCCTTATGTGTCGCCGCTCACCGCGGTCTACCTGCGGCTCGACACGCTCCAGTGCAAAGCGGTCGCGGCGTTCCATGCGCCGAAGTATCCGGGCGCGCCTTTCATGGGGACGGCGCCGCGCGCGCCGGGCAGGCGTCTTCGAATCGCTTATCTCTCGCGCGATTTTCGCGACCACGCAGTCGGGCACGTGCTGCGCAGCGTGTTCGCGCACCACGACCGCTCGCGCTTCGAAGTCCACGCGTACTCCTGCGGCGTCGACGACGGCAGCATCTACCGGCAAGCGATCGCCGCCAGCGTCGAGATCTTCGTCGACATCGCAGCGGCGACCGACGATGAAGCCGCACAGGCGATCGCCGACGCAGGCATCGACGTGCTGATCGACCTCATGGGACACACCACCGGGAACCGCCTCGGCATCCTCGCGCGACGGCCCGCGCCGGTACAGGCGCATTACCTCGGCTATGCCGGAACTGTCGGGGCGAGCTACGTCGACGCTTTCATCAGCGACGCCATCGCGACGCCGCCCGCGCTCGAGGCGCATTTCAGCGAACGCATCGTGCGCGTGCCCGACTGTTTCATGGTGAGCGACGGCACCGATGCGCAGGCTGCGCCGCAGCGATCGAGAGCGGCGCACGGCCTGCCGGAGGACGCCTGCGTGTTCTGCAATTTCGGCGACGCCTCGCGTGTCGATCGGCGGACTTTCGATCTGTGGCTGCAGATCCTCGAGCGTGCGCCGGACGCGCTCTTGTGGCTGCGCAAACCGGACGCGCTCGCCGCGGAGAACCTGCGCCGTGCAGCGATCGCGCGTGGCGTCGATCCCGCGCGTCTGGTGTTCGCCGATCGAGTGCCGGGGAAATCAGCGCACCTCGCACGGCTCGCGTGCGCCGACGTGGCGCTCGACACCCTCGGCTGGTACAACGGACACAGCACGACCGCAGACCTGCTGTGGGCCGGCGTGCCGGTGCTCACGTCACCCGGTGAGACTTTCGCGAGCCGCGTGGCGGCGAGCCTCGTGTCCGCCGCGGGCCTGCACGAGCTCGTCGCGGCAACCCCTGCGGACTATGTCGAATGCGCAGTCGCGCTCGCGAACGATCGCGACCGAACGCGCGCTTTGCGACAACGCCTGCGCGATGGCCACGCCTCGGCGCCTTTTTTCGACACGCCGCGCCTGGTGCGCGGGCTCGAAAGCGCTTATGAGGCGATGGTCGCTGCTGGAACGGGTCCGCCTACGTAAGCTTCATGTAGCGCAGGCGGTAATACCACGCGGCCGCTTCTTTGCGGCTTGGGTCGCGGCCAAGCGCGCTCAACGCTTCGTTGCGCCAGAGCCGCTCGGCCACGATGAAACGGGGGGTGCGTCTTTCTCGATCTCGATGCGCGCCTGCGCGAGCCGCCCGATGTCGGCTGCCGTCAGATCGTGCGCGTCCAGTCGCGCCTGAAGATCGAGCAATCGGTTCCTGAGCGCGGTATGAAGCCCCAGCTTAGCCCCCGGCGCGAGGAGGATGTTGAGCAGGATCGCTCCGGCAGCGACGGCCGAGAGCGCCAGCGCCGCGGCTTTGGTGTCGACTTCGAGTAACGCCAGGATGGTCCCGGCGCTTCCGACCAGCGCGAGGAACTCGAGGCTCTTGCCGAAGGCTTCGAAAAAAGCACGCCGTCTGTCGTGATAGCACAGCGCTTGCGCGACGGTGAGCCGCAACTGTTCGCGATCATCTTCGCGGGCACCGGTCGTCATTCGAGCGTCTCCATCCATCAGTGGACCGCCGTCGGGGGTTGCGAGTACAAGGCGTGTACCTCATCGGGGCCGAGCACGAAGTTGTAGAAGCGCACGTCGTCGAGCTTGCCTTTCCATGGCCAGCGCGCGGACCCGTCGTACTCCGCGACGAAAAAGTCGTGATCGCGATTGACCAGCCACTTCGGGATGCCCGTTCGCTTCGCGCCGTAAGGCTTGCCGTCGATGAAGAACTGCGCTTCGCCCCGCGTGTTGTCGAGAGAAGCGACGACGTGATGCCATTCACGCAGCGGCAGCTGATAACCCGACGGCACGTGCATGTTGTTTTCCACGCCGATGGCGATGCCGAAATCGAGAAAACGGTCGTCGTCCTGCGCGCCTTTGCTCGTGGTGCACAGCCACCAGCCGTTTTGCCCAAGGGTGCTTTTAGCCGCGATGGTCGGCACCCCCTCCGCTTCTGCCAGCCACACCCACGCGGCGACGGTGAACTGCTCGGCCGCAAAGCAATCGTTGTTGGGCCCGCTGACCCAGTGCTTGCCCCCGAATTCGAGCGCGTGCCCGTGCGCGCCCGGAACGAGCTTCGGATGGTCGAACCGCAGCGCAGCGAGCGCGCGCGGCGCGAGCGCAAGCTTGCCGTGATGCGCATACGGCCCCGCGTCGGGCGTCAGGCCGCCGGCGACTTCATCGAACTTCCAGTGAGCGACGAGCCCCGGCCCCGCGCACTGGCCGGAGATGAACGGGGTGGTCGGAGGATGCGTCGAGCGGTAGCGGCTGTGCAGGACCAGCGCGAGCCCCACGAGCCAGGCGATGGCCAGCACCAGCACGGCCCTGCGGTACAGTTTTGTTCGGTTCATCTGTTCTTATGTGAGCGACCGCGTTGCTTCTGCCGGGCGTGCCGCGAATCCTGCGATAGAATACGCCTCCCGCGGGTCTGTAGCTCAGTCGGTTAGAGCAGGGGACTCATAATCCCTTGGTCGTCGGTTCGAGTCCGACCGGACCCACCAAAAACAAGCACTTAAGCGCGTCGCTTCCGGGAGGAGGCCAATTTATTGCCCCCGATCCCGTAAATAACCGCCTTCACACTGGCCGGATACAGGTGCGCGTACCCGAGGTCGAAGTGCGCAATCTGGCCCTCTACGATGCGCTCATTCCCGTCACCGCCGCCGTGGAGGTGACCAATGAGCCCAGCACAGATCGAGCGGCTGCAGGAGCACCTCTCCCCGGCTGCGCCTGCTCAAGAGCTGTGAGCGCCTCGAGGCCCTCCTGCAGGACGCCGCCTCCAAGGAGCTCTCCTACGCCGACTTCCTCGACCAGGTGTTGAGCGAAGAGGTCGCCTCCAAGACGGCCAAGAACGTCACCATGCGCACCAACCTCCCCGCTTCCCGTTCGTGAAGACCCTGGACGCCTTCGACCGCTCGCCGCCCAGCGATTATTTCGAGTCGACGTAGTCGCATGCCGAACAATCACACATAACGGGCTACCTTCATGGGATTCAACCGGCTGCGTCGCGTCACGTTGGAAGGACTTCTCGGCTTAGGATTCGGCTCACTCATTGCGGGTGGCGTGTTGGCAGCCATCTTGGCCATTTCAGCTTGGCGCTTGGCAGACACAGGCTTCGATGAGTACGAAAAGCAGGATGCCCCGATAGCAGTACACGCCTCAAAAGGCGTCGATGCATGGCTGAAGGTTCGTAACCGTGAGCAGCGCTTCGTGCTGTCCGTTGGGAATGATGTTCGACCATCCGACGCGAAGGCGCAATACATCCCGTTGTGGAAGAGCGGCGTAGACGATCTTCAGGCGTCCTTGCTACAGATCCGCCGATTAGCCGACAAGACCGACGAACGAGTCGTTGCCATGATCCCGGGTATCGAATCAGCCCTCAGCCGTTATGTCACGAGCTTCACGTCCATTGCAGATTTAGTTGTGCGACTCGGAGATGCGCAGACCGGGCTGGACGGCGAAATGAGGGCCAAGGCGCGCGCGGCGGAGGCACTCATCTCGGAGATGAAGTTTCCTGCCCTGACGCAAAGCCTGCAGAGGTTAAATCGAAGCCGTGAGGACTTCGCTGCGACGAGAAAGGAGCAGTACGTTAAGGAATTTCTGGACGAATCAACACGAGCCGAGTCATTTGACGTACGTGCTCCGCAAACCCAGGACGTACGCGCAACTCTCAGAGATTATGCTGAGCTGTTTAGAAAATACGTGAAGGTCTCCGGGGATCTGGAAACGAAGAAACGCGAGTCTGCTCAGGCCGTGGCGCTCCTGGAGCCAGGCCTCGAACAGCTAGAGCATGAAGCGCTCGAGAATACGCACGGAATGTTACTGGCGCTTGAGCGCCGCATCGTTGCCGTGACGCTTTGTTCGGCTCTTGTCGCTGTCCTGGCCGTTATGCTCGGAAGCGTTGTAGCGTGGTTTGCCAGCGATCGGATCCGTCTGGCCACGCGGCGAATTATCGGCTTTGCAATCCACGTCGCAGCCGGCAGATTGGATACCCGACTCGACCGCGTTGATGTCGGCGAGCTTGGCGCGCTTGAGTCGGCCCTGAATAGTATGGCGGACCGACTGCAAGAGAACGACGAAGTCATGAATAAGCAGGCGCACGGTCTTGAGGCGAGCAATCGGCGGATCGCACTGCTCTCAGAAATGACGACGTTGCTACAGACTGCCGTGGACGCTGGTGAAGCCGCAGTCATCAGCGCGCGCCATCTGAGCCGTATGCAGCTCGGTCGCGGCGGTGTTCTTTACATATATAACGAATCGCACGACCATCTCGACGCCATTGCGCGGTGGGGAGACGCAACGTCGTCGAGCGACAGTTTCTTCGCAGCCGACTGCTGGGGATTAAGGCGTGGACAACCGTACGAATCAAGCGAAGCTGCGTCACCGCTCGTTTGCGCACATGTGGTCTCCGGCACCGCGGTGCCGTCCTATCTTTGCCTGCCGCTGGCCACGTCGACGGGGATACTCGGACTTGTGTACGTCGATTTCGACGACACCGAATCCATCGGGCACGCCGAGGACACGCACTTTGCGCACCGGCTGTCGGAGCAACTCGGCCTCGCCTTCGCCAATTTAAAGCTGCGGGAAACGCTGCGGCAGCAGACACTATGTG
>JAQGNC010000516.1 GCA_028292065.1 Betaproteobacteria bacterium | reverse complement strand
AGTCGAGGGTCACTTCGTTACCGGTCTGCACGCCGAGGAACGGACCGAAAGGAACCGGCGCAGCGAGGCCGAGTATGGCGGACACGAATTCAGCGGAAGCGCGCTGGTCGTGCGCATGTACGATCGTATGGTTGAGCTTGATGGTCATCAGGTGCGCTCTCTCTTCGTTTGTGGTGCAGCGTGCCGCGGGCGAACCGTCACGCCGAAACTCTTTCCGTCGACGCGTGGTGAATCGCGGCGTACTTCGCGGGGTCCTGGCGGAATGTCGTCCAGCAGCCGTCGCAGCAGAAGTAGTAATTCTCTCCTTCGTGCTGCTCGACGTGCTTCGGATGTGCGGTGTCTATCGCCAGGCCGCATACAGGGTTGATGAACTTTGCGTCGCGCGGCGCGTTTGAGTCGGCCACAGGCGCATCAGTGCGGCCGCGCAGGAAAGCGAGCACCGCGACCATCGCAACCAGCGCAATCTCCGCGGGTGTCTTGGCCCCGGCGTCCGGACCCGCAGGGGACCGCAGCCGCGCCAACCGCACTTCGTCCACGCCGCGCCCACGCATCGCGTCGCGCAGCGTATCCGCTTTGCGCCGGCTCGCGATCATGAGGATAAGCTTCGCCGCGCTGAGCAGTGCGGATTCGAGCGCTTCTTCATCGCCCTGTCCCTGCGTGGCGATCAGGACGATCGGCGCGTCGGCGGGGAATTCGGCCAGCCGGATTCCGAGCCGCGCCGAAAGGAACCGCGCTTCGTCGGCCGCCGGCGTGTTCCCCAGCACGCATAACGCACTGCGCGCGCTGTAGGGCTGGATGAAAAGCTCGATCGTGCCGTTGCTCGCGCACGACATCGCGTGATGCTCGATGCCTTCTTCGGGCTGGATGCGGTCGTTGCTGATGCGCAGGAGCTTCGGCTCACCCGTGTCGATAGCCGCCTGCGCGGCGCCGACCACCACGTCCTTCGCACACCCGCCGCCGATCCAGCCATGCAGCGTGCCGTCGGCGAGGGCGATCGCCTGCGCGCCGAGGCGCGCCGACGTGGGCGCGATCGCGCGCACCACGGTGATGAGCGCGTGAGGCTCGCCGCGACCTTCCAGCTCGCGCGCCAGTTCGCTGAGCTCGTGATCGGTCATCGCAACACCTCGATGATCTTCGGGATCACACGCTCGATGCTCTCGAGATCGCCGCCCGGCGCGAGCAGGTCGAGGTGCGGCAATGCCGCCTGCATGCCGCGGCTGACGGGGCTGAACCCGGGCTGTCCGAGGAGCGGGTTAAGCCAGACGATGCGCCGCGCGCGGCGCCGCAACCCCGCGAGCGCTTCGGCGAGCACCTTCGGCTCGCCGGTATCGTAACCGTCGCTGACGACGACGACTCCGGTGCGTGAATGCACCAGGCGCGAGGCATGGTCGCGGTTGAAATCGCGCAGGCATTCGCCGATGCGCGTGCCGCCGCCCCATCCCGCGGCAAGCAGGTGCAGGCGTTCCTGCGAGCGCCACGGGTCGGGGTCGCGCAACGCCTCCCCGACACCGGTGATACGCGTGTGAAAGATGAAGCAATGCACGTCGGCGAGCTCGCCGGACAGCGCGCGGGCGAGGCGGAGATAGAAGAAACTGTAAGGGCTCATCGAGCGGCTCACGTCGAGCAGCAGCACCAGGCGCGGGCGCACGCGGCGGCGTTGCCTGAACGCGAGCCGGAACGGCGTGCCGCCGCACGCGACACTGTTGCGTATCGTGCCCTGAAGGTCGAGCCGGCGGCCGCGATGGCTGCGCGCTTCGCGGCGCAGGTGTAGGCGCTTCAGGCGCCGCGCAAAAAGCCGCATCAACGCTTCGATGTCGCGTACCTGGTCCGGATGATGGAGCTCGCTGAAATCGGTGTGGGCAAGCAGCTCTTCGCGGCTCGCGCCGTGCCTCGCGGCGCTGCCGTCATCGGCGCTGCCGGCGGCCGCGCCGGCGCCATCATCGCTTTCGCCGCTGTCGCGCAAACCTCCGGCCGACTCGCGCGGCTGAGTCGCAACGCTTTCCACAAACACTTTCTTGTTCGGCGGCAGGAAGTACGCGTCGAACAGCGCATCGAAGCGCCGCCATTCGTCGCCGCGGCCGCACAGCAATGCCTTCAAGCTCCAGCGCAGGACCTGCTGATCGAGTATTCCCGTCTTCACGCCCGTTTCGAGCACGCGCACCGAATCCGCGCCGCCGACCCCGTAGCCGTTGGCGCGCAGGAACCCGGCGAAGCCCGTCAGGCGCGATCGCAGGAGCGCGCCCGGCGCATCAATGACGGCTGCCGCGGCGTTCATTGCGACACTCAACATGCCGCCGCGATGCGCGCGACGACTTCCCGCGTAAACCCCTCGCGGTCGCCGCGCGTCTTCACGAGCGCGCTCAGGGTTTCGAGGATGCGCTCCGCCCCGTCGTCGTCGATCACCGAGATTCCCATGCGCAGCAGCGCCGCGGTCCAGTCGAGCGTCTCGGCGATGCCGGGTTTTTTCTGCAGCTCCATGCGTCGCACGCTCTGCACGAACTCGACCACCTGGCGGGCGAACTGCCCCGCCGCGTGCGGCGCCTTGATCTCGACGATCGCGAGCTCCTTGTCGAAATCGGGATAGTCGATGTACTGGTAGAGGCAGCGGCGGCGCAGCGCGTCGGAGAGCTCGCGCGTGCCATTCGAGGTGATCACCACCAGCGGCCGGGTGACGGCGCTCAAGGTGCCGAGCTCCGGAATCGTGATCTGGAACTCCGACAGGAGCTCGAGCAGGTAGGCTTCGAAAGCCTCGTCGGCACGGTCGACTTCGTCGATCAGCAGCACCGGCGGCTCGGCGCAACTGATCGCCTCGAGCAGGGGGCGTTTCAGCAGGTAGCGTTCCGAAAAGATGTCCTGCTCCTTGAGCGCAGCGGGGCGCTCGTCGTGCTCGAGCAGCTTGATCGCGAGCAACTGCCGCTGGTAATTCCATTCGTACATCGCGGCGTGCACGTCGAGCCCTTCGTAACACTGCAGGCGGATGAGCTTCGCGCCGCGCACCGTGGCGAGCGCCTTGGCGATTTCGGTCTTGCCGACGCCGGCGTCCCCTTCGACCAGCAGCGGGCGGCCGAGATCGAGCATCAGCAGCAGCGCGGCCGCGAGCGCAGGTTCGGCGACGTAGCCCGCGCTCTCGAGTTCGCGCTGCAGCGCGACGACCTCGTTCATCCGTTGTTCGGGGGAGTTCATGCGGTTTTTTTGGAGAACAGGCCGCGCAGCCAGTCCTTGAAGACCGCCCACGCGAGCGAGACGCCGTTCAGCTCGCGAGCAGGCGGAGCGATCGACGCCGCGGGCGCGGGCGCGACACTGTCTGCTGCCGGCGGAGCAACGGGGTGCGTCTGAAGCGCGCTCACCTCAACCGCGAAGTTGTCCGCGAACTGCTGCAGGATACGGTCGGCGACCGTGCTCATCATGCGTGCGCCGAACGCCGCGGCCTTGCCGCTCATCGACACTTCGGCCGCGCCCGCCAGGGTGCACAGACCGCTTTCGGCGGGCTCGATACGCGCAGTCAGATTCATCGAAGCGCCTGAGCTCCCGGTGCTGTCGGTGCCTTTGGCGAGCAGACGCAGCGTGCGCGCGGCCGGGTCGGCGTCCTTCATCTCGACCTCGCCCCTGAAGGACATCGTCGCCGGCCCGACTTTTACCGTCACCGTGCCCTTGTAACGGCCCGCGTCGACGCGCTCGGTGATCTTCGCCCCGGGCATGCACCCGGCGACCGCTTCGAGGTCCTGCAGGAATACCCACGCGATCTCCGGCGAGGACGGCAGGGGATAGCTCTTGTCGATCGTGACGTTCATGTCGAGGTGCCCGCCCGGGTGTCCTCCCTCGTGCTGATTCCCAGCGCCTTGCACTGGCCCCACACCCGGAACGCGGTGTGCGGCATGTCCATGTGCGTCACGCCGAGGTGCGCGAAGGCATCGACCACGGCATTGCTGAAGCACGGGATGCCGCCGACGTGAGGCGATTCCGCCACGCCCTTGGCGCCGATCGGATGGTGCGGCGAAGGCGTGACCGTGTGATCGGTCTCCCAGTGCGGCGTTTCCATCATCGTCGGCAGGAAGTAATCCATGAGGCTGTTGCCCAGATGGTTGCCGTTCTCGTCGAACGGGATCGCCTGGCCGAACGCGACGGCGAAGGCTTCGGTGAGACCGCCGTGGATCTGGCCTTCGATGATCATCGGGTTGATGCGCGTGCCGCAATCGTCGAGCGCATAGAAACGCCGGACCTTGGTCTCACCGGTGTAGCGGTCGACGTCTACGACGCAGACATACGCGCCAAAAGGGAACGTCATGTTCGGCGGATCGTAGTATTCGGTCGCGTCTAGCCCTTTCTCCATGCCGTCAGGCATATTGCTGGTGTGCGCCGCCATCGCGATCTCTTTCATGGTCTTCGCCCGCGCCGGGTTGCCTTTGACCTTGAAGCGGTCGACTTCCCATTCGAGATCGGCTTCGCCCACTTCCATCAGGTGAGCCGCGATCTTCTGCGCTTTCGCGCGGATCTTGCGCGCCGCCATCGCAGCGGCGGCGCCGCCGACCGGAGTCGAGCGTGATCCCCACGTCCCCGCGCCATACGGGGCGGTGTCGGTATCGCCTTCCTCGATCTGGATCTCCTCCGAAGACAAGCCCAGCTCGGTGGCGATGATCTGCGCGTAAGTCGTCGCATGACCCTGGCCCTGGCTCATCGTGCCGAGCCGGGCGATCGCGCTGCCGGTGGGATTGACCCGGATGTCGCAGCTGTCGAAAAGGCCGATGCCGAGGATGTC
>JAQGNC010000053.1 GCA_028292065.1 Betaproteobacteria bacterium | reverse complement strand
AAGCGCGCGAAAGAGGGCGAGCCCTGCTGGGACTCGCCTTGGGGCAAGGGGCGTCCCGGCTGGCACATCGAATGTTCCGCCATGTCGACCGCGCTCCTCGGCCCGCATTTCGACATCCACGGCGGCGGCCAGGATCTGCAGTTCCCGCACCACGAGAACGAGATCGCGCAGTCCGAAGGCGCGCACGGCACGCAGTTCGACAATTACTGGATGCACAACGGCTTTGTTCGCGTCGACGACGAGAAGATGTCGAAGTCGCTGGGCAACTTCTTTACCGTTCGGGCAGTGCTCGCGAAATACGATGCCGAAGTCGTGCGCTTCTTCATCGCCCGCGCGCACTACCGCAGCCCGCTCAACTATTCCGACGTCCACCTCGACGACGCGAGGGCCGCGCTGACGCGTCTGTATACCGCGTTGAAAGGCTGGGAAGACGTTGCGGCGGCGGCGCTCGACTGGGACGAGCCGCACGCGGCGCGTTTTCGCGCCGCGATGGACGACGACTTCAACACCCCCGAAGCCGTCGCGGTCCTGTTCGACCTCGCGAACGAGGTCAACAAATCGCACTCGCGCGAGCACGCGCAATTGCTGCGATCGCTCGCGGCCACACTGGGGCTGCTCGAGCGCGACCCGAGCACCTTCCTGCAGGCGCTGCCTGCGCAAAGCGAAGGCAGCCTCGCCCCCGAGCGCATCGAAGCGCTCATCGATGCCCGCGCCGCGGCGCGCAAGGCGAAGGACTTCGCCGAAGCCGACCGCATCCGCCAAGCGCTGACCGACGCCGGAATCGTCCTCGAGGACGGGGCGGGCGGCACCGTCTGGCGCAGGCAGTAAGCGCCGCTTCCGCAGGGTAGCGACAGCGCGTGAGGAGTGAAGCATGCTGATCAGCTGCGTCGTCTACGAGAACGGCAAGAAGCTCGCGGACATCCCGAAGGAAGAGATCCACCTGCACCTGGACAAGCCGGGGCGTTTCGTATGGGTGGCGCTGAAGGAATCCGATCCCGCGGAGCTCGAGGCGATGCGCGCCGAGTTCGATCTGCACGAGCTCGCGGTCGAAGACGCACTGCACGGTCACCAGCGTCCCAAAGTCGAGGAGTACGGCGACTGCCTTTTCGCCGTCATGCATACGATCGAGCTCGTCGAAGGGGGCAACGGCTTGAACGAAGGCGAAGTGAACATCTTCGTGGGCCGCGACTACGTGCTTACGGTGAGGAAGCGCACGATCGAGGGCTTTCGCGACGTGCGCGCCCGCGCCGAGCGCGAGCCGCACCTGCTGAAGGAAGGTCCCGGCTACGTGCTCTACGTGCTCATCGACGCGATCGTCGACCGCTATTTCCCGGTGATCGACGCGCTCGAAGACGAGATGGAACGCACCGAGCAGCGCATTTTCGAAGGCGAGCCCGGGCGCGCGAACGTCTATTCGCTCTATGCGTTAAAGCGCAAGTTGATGATCCTGCGCCACGCCGCGGGACCCGCGCACGAAGCGGTCGGCAAGCTCTACGGCGGCCGCGTGCCCGCGGTCACCATGAACGTGCAGGAGTATTTCCGCGACGTCTACGATCACCTCTTCCGGATCACCCAGCGCATCGACGGCCTGCGCGACATGCTGACCACCGCGATCTCGGTGAACCTGTCGCTGGTGACCGTGAACGAGGGCGAGACGGTCAAGCGTCTGGCCTCCTACGGCGCGCTGGTCGCGGTGCCGACGATGATCGCGGGTATCTACGGGATGAACTTCGAGTACATGCCCGAGCTGCATTGGCGCTTCGGTTATCCGGTCGCGCTCGCGGTGATGGGAGTCGTCGACGCGTACCTGTTTTATCGCTTCAGGCGGGCAGGCTGGATTTAAGAAAATCCGTCCTCGCTTCAGGCGGGCGGGCTGGATTTAAGAAAAATCCGTCCCTCGCTTCAGGCGGGCGGGCTGGATTTAAGAAAAATCCGTCCCTCGCTTCAGGCGGGGGGGCTGGATTTAGCCGGATCTGACGTCTGCCAGCGCGAGCCGCTGTTCTTCGAGCCCGTCCCAGAATGCCGCGACGGCGTCGAGCATTTCGTTGCCGTAGCGGATGAAAGCGTCTTCGGCCAAAGGGGTCTGGAAGTAGTATTCCTCGAGCTCTTCCTGCGTGTGCCGCGCGTGCTGCGCTTCGAGCCGGTCGTGCCACACGAAAAACCCGATCGGCAGGCGTGTGCCTCGCTTCTCGTTGTAGCGCCTGAAGCCTTCGATCAACTGCTTCCAGAAACCGGCTGCGGCCCAGTTCTCCACCGCGAAGCTCGCCGCCTGCGAGATCTCGTAGTTCTCGCCGCCGTAGAGGCGCAGGAGCTCGTCGGCGAAGCGCAACGTCGCGGGCGTTCCGTTGCGGCGGTGGCCGACCTGCGGGAACTCGAGCCCGATCCGCTGCGCGATGCCCCACAGCCATTCGAAGTGGCCCGCCTCGAAATGGAAAAGCCCGCCCTGCACGCTGCCTTCGGTTCCGGCGTGCTCGGGGTCATAGCGGCCGGTCCGTGCAGTCCCCGCGTCGCCGGTTTTACTGAACGTGACGCCGAGCTCGTTGGCGAGGATCTCCTTCGATGCGCGCATCCCGTCGAGGGTGTCGGCGTTGATGACCTTGTTGAGCTGGGCGATGAGGAACTGGTTGGAAAACACTGAGAACTGGACGACGAACGCGCGTAGCTGCGCTTCGTTCTGCCCGCCGCGGCTGAACCATGCGGTGTAGCCGTTCGCGGTGATCACGCGGTGGTTCAGGAGCTCCGATTCGATGCGCGATTTGAAGCGCAGAAAAGCCTGAGCGCGCTCCGGCGTGTAGCCGGGGCTGCGGCTTCGAACCGCGCGCAGCGCCGTCGGGCTGAGACCCGCGAGATCGACCTCTTCCGCGTTCACGCGCTTCTCCACGAATCGACGTAACCGGTCCACTCGACGCCTTCGGGCAGCGGCGCCACGTCGAGCGCGTCGCGCGCATCGATCATGACCGCGACTTCGTTCGTCTCGGTGCGGGCGCCGTGAGCGCCCGCGCGCAGCGCTTTCGGGTGCGGCCCGTGGGTGAAACCGCTCGGGTGCAGCGTCATCATGCCGGGATGGATGTTGTCGCGCGAGAAGAACTCGCCTGCGTGATAGAAGATCACTTCGTCGTAATCGTCGTTGTTGTGGAAGAACGGCACCTTGAGCGCGCCGGGGTCCGATTCGAGCGGCCGCGGGCAGAAAGTGCAGACCACGAAGCGCCCCGAAACGAAGGTCGTGTGCGCCGACGGCGGCAGGTGCGCACGGTGGCTCATGAGCGGCCGGATCGCCCGCCAGTTCAGACGCACCGGCATGAGCGTGCCGTGCCAGCCTGTCGCGTCGAGCGGATTGAACGAAAAACCCTGGGTGCTCAACTGCCCGCGGCGCTTGATGACGATGCGCCAGTCGCCGCCGGGGTCCTGGGAGCGGAACGCGTCGTCGATCCGCGGCGCGTCGAGCGCGGCGGCGTCGAAAACCGCGTGCTGTCCGGCGATGCCTTTATCGGGCAGGCCGTAGCTGTCGTTCGTCGCTTCGATGAGCAAAGCCGAGAGCGGCGTGCGCGGATCGACTCGCCACATCGTGCCCCGCGGCAGCACGACGTAATCGCCTTCGCGTATGTCGAGGTGGCCGTAGTCGCAGTACAGGTGTGCGTCGCCTTCGTGGATGAACAGGAGCTCGTCGCCGTCGCTGTTGCGGACGAGGTGATCCATGGCGCGCGCGGTGCGCCAGTGGCGAACGCGCAGGTGCTCGTTGCCCAGCAGCGGCGTCGCGTCCCACGGCGAGAGCGTAGCGCCGGTCAGCCGGCGCGTGTCGAAAGCGCGCGGCCGCAGAGGGCCTTCGAACGACGTCCACGCGGTCGGCGGGTGGCGGTGGTACATCTGCGTCGAAGGGCCGTAAAAACCTTCCTTGCCGAGCTCGCGCTCGAAGGTGCCTGACGGCAGATCGGCGTGCGCCTGGCGCGACGCGACGCCTTCGACCCTGGGCAGCGAGATCCAGTGGCGCATCAGATCACCCCGCGCTCGAGCTGGTCGCGCTCGATCGCTTCGAACAGCGCCTGGAAGTTGCCCTCGCCGAAACCGTCGTTGCCTTTGCGCTGGATGATCTCGAAGAAGATCGGGCCGATGACCGTCTGGGTAAAGATCTGGAGCAGCAGGTTGCCGCGAGCGCCGTCGATCAGTATCCGGTTGCGCGCGAGGCGCGCGACGTCTTCCCCGTGTCCTGAGATACGCGAGTCCACCGCTTCGTAATACGTCGGCGGTGTCGGCATGAACTTCACGCCGCTGCGCGCGAGCGCTTCGACGCTGGCGTAGATGTCCGAGGTTGCGAGCGCGATGTGCTGGATGCCTTCGCCGCGATACGCGTGGAGATATTCCTCGATCTGCGATCGGTCGTCGGTCGGCTCGTTGATCGGAATGCGTATCTTGCCGCACGGGCTGACCAGCGCGCGCGAGCGCAGGCCCGTATGGTCGCCGTGGATGTCGAAGAAACGGATCTCACGAAATCCGAAAAGACCCTCGTAGAAGCGCGCCCAGTGATCCATGCGCCCCTGGTGGACGTTGTGCGTGATGTGGTCAATCTGCGTCAGCCCCGCCCCGGCATGCGCCGCATCGCCCGAAGGGCCGGAGGTTTCGGAGCCAAACCCTTGGCTTCCCTCTGCAGGTTCACCGGAGGTTGCGACGCCGACAAAATCGACGTCGTAGATGGTTCCGCGCTCGCCGTAGCGGTCGACCAGGTAGATCACCGAACCGCCGATCCCGCGTATGGCGGGGATGTTGAGCTCCATCGGTCCGACTTCTCCGTGGTGGGGCCGGGCGCCGAGCTCGATCGCTCGCCGGTAAGCGTGAGCCGCGTCTTTGACGCGTATGGCGAACGCGCATACCGAAGGGCCATGCACTCGCGCGAACGCCTGGGCGTAGCTGTCGAACTCGTGGTTGAGGATGAAGTTGATTTCGCCCTGGCGGTAGAGCGTGACGTCCTTGGAGCGATGCCGGGCGACGGCGGCGAAGCCCATGCTCTCGAAAAGGCGCGCCAGCGCCCGGGTGTCCGGCGCGGTGTATTCGATGAATTCGAACCCGTCGGTGCCCATCGGGTTCTGCAGCGGAGCGTCCATGCGATCTCCGAAGACTGCTGCCTGCGCCGCCAATGAAAAAGGCCCGGCGGTCTTCCCGCCGGGCCTCATGCAAGTTGCATGCGAGCCTGTTTTCCAGCCGCGGGCAAAAGGCTTTTCGCCTCTAGTGTGGCGAGTCACAAATTCGCAGAAGTATGGAAGGCCGTTCGTGCTGAGCCCTTCGAC
>JAQGNC010000466.1 GCA_028292065.1 Betaproteobacteria bacterium | reverse complement strand
GCGCCGCGCGCTCGCCGTAGGAGTAGCGATCTTTCTTGCGGCTTCCCCACTTCTCCACGGCCGTCGGGTCCATCTGCGTCGGGTTGCCCGCCACGAACTCGTTGCGCACTATCGACGCCCCGGTGAGAACCTTGATGACGATGTTCTCGAGCGCGGGATCGAAAACGCCCTTCCCCGCGAACGCCGCCGCTTTTCTGCCGCTGTTGGCCGCCGCCATCCTCGCCTTGGTGCTCGTGAACGGGATATTCAGCGCGTCGACGCTCACGAGCTCGGCGAACGGTTCGTACATGAAGCGCGAGGTGCGTAAACCCACGATCACATCCTCGACGTTACCCGCCTTGTCCTGGTGTTTCTCGCCCAGCACCATGAGCTGATCCTTGGGGAGCCGGTACCAATACGTGCCCGCGCTCGCGGTCTTCACGTCACCGATGTAGTCGGTGCCGCCGTCGGCATAGGTTTCCATCTCGGTCACGTCGGTGAACGTGCGCTGGACGTTGTCGGCGATCAGGTCCTTGACCGGAAACAGGGTGCCGGCCGCGGCCTTGGCCCCCTGGACCGCATAAGGCGCCTCGTCGATTTTCGCCGCGCCGCCGGCCGTTCTGACCGCGCGCTGGACCGGCGCCGCGGCGCGGTCGATGAAGCCGATGCCGGACGGCGGCGGTGCGAGTGCGACGGCTTTCGCGCCTGCGCACGACATCGCGCTCGGGTCGAACGCGCCCTGTGCGCTTTCGCGGGCGTAGTCGTCGCCTGTTTTCATATGCGTTGCGAGCGCGGCGACCTTGCGTCCGCCGTCACTGTCGGCTGCGGGACCGGAACGCCGCTCGACACGAGTCACGAGGAGTCATCCCCCGTGTCCTCGTGCAGCATCGCGAGAAAATCCTCGAACGAGCTCGCAAGGGTCGTCACCCCTGCCCCGCTGCCCGCCTCTTCGTGGTTGAGAAAGACCACCGCCGGCGTCGATTTCGATGCGCGATAGTCGAGTGCGATCATGTTGCCGGACGGATCTTCGCTGAAGGGAACCACGCCGTCGGGCAGCAGGTGCTTACGGTTGCGACTGACGTTGACGAGCTGGTATGCGGGATGCGCGGCGGCGGGCTCGCGCACGTGAAAAAGCGGCCCCATGACGCTCGTGGTGCGCTCTCCGCCTTCCTCGAAATCGAACAGGTTCGGATCGGGAACCTGACCCTGGTGTTTCCGAAGCCCGTCGCGCACGGCTTTCGGAAACTTCACGCCGAGCGCTTTCTCGGCCGCGGCAATGTCCGCATTCGTGGCCGGGTGAGCCTCGTCCCAGAGATAGTCGGTCCAATCCATTTACTTGCTCCCCCAGATCGAATAGCCCCCGTGGTGCCCAAAGAGACCGTGGACCTCGCGGTCGATCAGCTCCATTTGACCCTTCTTCGCGGGGTGGTGCCATGTGCAGGGTGGTTGTCGTGCGCGCGATCGACGCCCTGCCGCTCGGCTTGGGGAGCCCTATGCACTCCTGCCCTCCTTCGCGTCGGTACGTGCATGGGGGAACATCGCCCTCGCCTCAAGGTATGGCATGCGCGGGCGAGGTGTTCTGGGTGAACTGCGGCAGCACGCCCAGCGCGGCTGTGAACCACTCCCTGACGGACGCCATGTCTATCACCCATCCGGCGTCGTTCATCTCCTGGGGCGTCATTCCCGCATCTATCAGCGCAGCGGTCGACATGGGCGCGACGTCGCTTTCCGGCCCGAGCATGATGATGTCGAATTTGAAGCGCCACCCCTCCCCGACGCCCAGCATGTCCGAGTCGACAAAAACGCCGGTGACCGTGTTGCCCTGGAGCAGCGCCATGAAATCGGCCCATTGCTGCGCATTGTGCGGCTGCATGGCCAGGTGCACGCCGGCGCCGCCGCCGCCCTGAAAAAGCGCCGTGACGGCCATGCATCCTGCGGCGAGCGGGGTATAGCGGATCGTTTGCCCGCTTTGCGCCGTGTTGCGCTGTTCTTCGGCCAGGACCACCTCGTCGTGCCAGGCATCGCTCATGAAAGCCCTGAATCGCGGGCTCAGCCAGGTGAGACCGGCTGTGGCCACGGTGCCGAGCGCACCGAGCGCGAGATTCCCCCACTTGACCCGCTGGACGACGTTCCCGGTGTCCAGTGCCGCGTCCGCTTGCCGCACGGCAGGTAGCCGCAGCGCGCGTCCGGCAAGCTGCGTTGTCCCGACGCCCGAGCCACGCTCGACGCCGGCTACGAGCCCGGTGCCGGCGCGGTTGTCGAGGAAATCCAGACCGTACGCCGGCGGGGCAATCACCGCACCATTCTCACCAACGGGCGAGTCATGAGTGGTGGCGCGCCCGCTCTGTCGATCCGCCTTGCTGCGGGGGGCATGCCGTTTCACGCGCTCTTCCCCTGTTTCACGTGCTCGCGCCTGATGCCCCGCTGCAGCGTCTCCAGAGTGACCAGGCTGCCGCCGCTCTCGAGCGCCTGCAGCGACGCGTAGCGCACCACGTTCATGATCGAGCCGCCGCACAGCTCGTATTGCGCGGCGATCCCGCTCAGGTCGATCGTCTCTTCCAGTCGGGCTTGCGGCGAGAAGCCCTGACGCCACAGGCGCAGGCGCTCTTCGACCCGCGGCACCGGGAAGTAGACGATCGATTCGAAGCGTCGCGCAAAAGCCTGGTCGATGTTTTCCTTCTGGTTCGACGCGAGGATCGCGATGCCGTCGAAGACTTCGATGCGCTGGAGCAGGAACGACACTTCCTGGTTCGCGTAGCGGTCGTGGGCGTCGTGAGTCTCGGTGCGCTTGCCGAAGAGCGCGTCGGCTTCGTCGAAGAAGAGGATCCAGCCCTTGTGCTGCGCCTGGTCGAAGATACGCGCGAGGTTTTTCTCGGTCTCGCCGATGTATTTGGAGACGACCAGGGAGAGGTCGATCTTGTAGACCTCGCGCCCGGTCGCTTTGCCGAGGAGGCACGCGGTCATCGTCTTGCCGGTGCCCGGAGGACCGTAGAAGAGCGCGCGATAGCCGGGCCGCAGCTTGGTTCCCATGCCCCAGTCGTTCATCAGGGTGTCGCCGTGGCGCAGCCAGATCTCGATCTCGCGCACCTGCGAAAGGGTTCCCGGATGCAGCACGAGGTCGTCCCACTCGAGCCGGGTGTCGATGTGCCTCGCAGGAAAGTCCGCGCTGAAATCGGGGCGCCTCGCCTCCCCCGTCGTGATGAGACCGACGCATTCGTCGGAGAGGCGCAGCGCCGCTTTCAGGAGCGGCTCGTCACGGCTTTGCGGCACGACGCGCAGGATGTCGTGCTGCGCGAACGCGTGGTCGCGATCGAACATCGCCTGCACCGCCAGTCTTCCCGCGAGGTCGCCGCCCGCGACGATGAACGCGAGGGTCTCCGCGGTCGGCATGAAGTCGCCGTTCGCGTCGCGCGTCCCGCCGAACTCGGTGAACCTGCGGTCGAAGGTGGCGTTTTTGGTGTGAAAGATGTCGAGCAGCTGCGGTCTGACGTGCGGCACGAGCGCGAGGACGAGCGCAAGGCGCTCGGCGAACGCAAATGCATGCTGCCGCAGGAAAGCCGCGTACGCTGAATCGGAGTCCGGGTACACGGGCGGCGCGACGTCGTACACGCTCGCCACCTGGGCGTCCTGGCCGAAGTAGAGCTTGAAGCGCGCATCGAGCGCCTGCGCGAACCACGCGAGCTCTTGCTCGAGGTCGCGGGCGTTGGCGGCGGCGGCCGATGACATCGTCGATGTCGCTGCGGGCTGGTCCATGATTACCACTCCACCTGCATCATCGTCTCCATCCACGGCAGGTGCACGAACTGGATGCTCCACGGGAAGCGGTCGAGCACGATGTCGTGGGTCTCGCGCTCCACGTAGAGCCACCAATTGCCGTCGCGCGTGGCGAGCTTGCCCCGGCGCAGCAGAAAGCTCGCGCGAAAACCTTCCACCGACATGTCGCGCAGGATAGTCGCCTGCCCGATCGCGGCCTTCACCAGATCGTCGCACTCCTCGATCTCGGCCCGTGTGATGTCCGGCCCGAAGTCGAACACCTCCTCGGGCGCGAGCCCGCACAGCACCTTGTTGAGCGGCAGCAGGTATTCGGGCGGCGCCTGGTCGGCGGCCGCGACGTACTGCAGCAGACCGGCAGCGCGGCTGCGCGCGGCGTCGTGCCTGAAGCCTTTGTCCTGCACCAGCGCTAGGCGCTCGAAGAACCGTTCGAGAAACGGCCACAGCACGACGAGCCCCGCATTGCCGATGTAGATCTCGTCGGCGGCGGCGAAGTGCAGGTCAGAGACCGCGTCGTGCGGCGGTGTGCGCGGTGCGGCAGCGGCGGCCAGCAGCTTCGAGCCGGGCGCCGCGAGCGCGTCTGCGGTGAGCGCAGTACCGGCGATCGCGAGCGCGGGCGGCGATCGCTCGAGCACTGCCGTGTGGCGCGCGACCGTCGGGGCGTCGAGCCGCTCCTGCTCGAGCACGTCGGCAAGCGCGCCGCGCACGTCTGCGGAAGGCTGCGCGTCGCGCGGCTGTGTGGCCGGGTGTAGCTCACTGCCGAGGTCTTCCGCGATCCGGCGCAACGCAATCGGCATCGTCTCGTCCGCTTCGGCGGCGCGCGCGATGGCGGCGACCACGGCGGCGTAATCCTCGTTCAGCGCGCGTGCAAAGCGCGCCAGCACGGGCCGCATACCCGCCGCGTCGGTCGACCACGCCCCCGCGCACGCCGCGCGCAGCACTTCCTCCCACCACACGTGGCGGCCGGCGCTCGCGGGGTGGCCGCGCGCGACCGCGACGGATTCGAGCAGCGCGGCCCATGCTGCGCTTGCCGCCGCGCCGTTCGCCAGTGCGCACGCGAGCGCATCGAGCGCGCGGTCCGAAAAAGCCCGCGCCACGCGCCGCCGCATGCGCTCAGCGTCCGCCACACCGAGCATCTGCCCGCGCACCGCGCCGGGCGCTCGCGCGAGCAACGCATCGAGGCTCGCCCCGAGCAACGACGGATCGGAAGCATCGGCCCACCACGGTACGGTTCCGGTGCGGATGAAGCACGCGAAGAGCTCGAGATCGGAATCGATCGTCGGCGCGTGCTCGAGCGCGAGGGAGAGCTCGCGCCTGAAGGCGGCCTCGAATCTCTCGCCCAGCGCGGGCCCGAGGGCCTCGAGCGGAACGCGGCCCAGGTCGATTTCGAGCCTGTCGATACGGTGGAGCCGGCCGGGCCCGCTCGCGTCGGAGCAGACCGAATCGATCAGCGGCAGCAGGCGCTCGTCGCATGCACGGCGCAGCTCGGAGGCGATTGCGGCGGTGCGCCCTTCGGGGCAGCCGCGAACCTCGATGACTTCGCGCATGATCTTGTGCAGTTGGGCGGCCATGGCTGCGACTGTGCGCTCCTCAGGTGCCCGGCACCGGCCGGGCTTCGACGACCGCGTCGTTAGTCATCTTCGCTTCGAGCCCGGTCTGCGCTTTTACCGCGCGCGCGGAAAGGTGGGCACCCACCGCGATCGAGCCGACGTCGATGAGCGGCGCAGCGGGCGCCGCGAACGCGGGATCGCCGGCGCCTTGCGCGACTTCGGCGACGATCACGAAGTCGATTCCCAGCGCGAGCTGGTCCACGCCCTTGTTCCGGGTCGGGTCGTGCGTATCCCGTTTGTGAAAATAAGCGGGCACGGCAAACTCGGCCCCACCCGCGGGCGTGAAGTAATAGAACACGCCGGGCTGGCCGTCGGACACCTGCAGCGCGGCGCCGCCCGTCGCACCGGGAGGGATCAGCACCACCTTCAGCCCGCGCGCCGGATCGGGCCGCACCAGCACGACCGCGGCGTCGTTCACGCACACCGACGAGCCGAGCGTCGGCGAATCCGGTCGCGACGCGTCGATGCGGTGCCCTTTCGAGGCCTGCACGAGCACCACGGTGTCTTCGCGCAAGCCGTCGAGATTGAGCACGAGAGCGCCGCCCGTGCCCTGCACGCCGGCGCCGAGTGCGGCGTAGCCGTCGGCTGTCTGCCACAGCTCGCCGTGATCGGGCTTGCGCACCTGCAGGCCGGCGATATCCGCCGCGCGAAGCACGCTCGCGTCCGCGGGCCCGCGCACGAAATCGGCATCGGCGATTCCTCGCGCGTACGCGGTGTACGTGACGCTGCGCTGGGTGCCTGCGAGTGTGAGCTGGGCCCTCGCGCGATAGTCGACGATCAGGGGATCGACTGAGACCGGCAGCGCAGGATTGGCCCTCACCTTCAGGTACAGCTTCGCGTCGAGCGCTTTGCTCTTCGGCTCCTTGTCGGCGGACGCGACCAGGTTCTTGGTCGCGCGCACTTCGATCGTCGCGTCCTCGGTCATCGCGCCCGTATCGAGCGTCAGCTCGTGCAGGTAGCCCCTGGCGGTCGGCCCTTTCAGGTCGCGTCCATCGATGATGAGCGTGTAGTCGACGCCTTCCTGGCTGTTCGCGACCTGGACGGTGACGCTCGCGCCGTAAGGCACGAGTCGGGGATCCGACGCTTGCGGGTTCGGCTGGTCGGGCTGCAGCAACGGCGCGTCGAGGATCTCGATCGCGAGGCTGGTGTCGATGCCGACTTTCACCGGCGCGCTCTCGTCGAGCAGGGTCGCATCCTGCGGCGGGAGCGCCGGAATCAGGTTCTTTTTCCGCGCACTGATGCGGTAGCTCACGTCTTCGGTCACCTTCGGGCTCGCGATCGTGAGCGTGTCGTCCCGGCCTTCGGCTTCGACGCTGCCGGCCAGAGGCCTGCCCTGCGGATCGCAAAGCCGGTAGACCACGCCCGACTGCGCGTTCTCGACGGGTATTTTCGCGATGCCGCCGAATGCGACGGTCAGCTGGTCGGCCACGACGTTCAGATCGGTGAGCGGATAGGTGTCGCCGATGACCGGCACGTCTTCGGCGGTCAGCAGGTCGATCATCCGGTTGCGCGCGCTGCGCAGCGCGACGTCCTGTCCGGCTTCGCTCATGGCTCGATTCCCAGCTCGCGCAGGCGCCCGGCGCGCAGCTCGCCGGTCCAGCGCCTGTACGCGTCGCGGAAAGCCTGCATGCCCGCGTCGTCCTTCCACGCGACGGTCACCGC
Organism: Betaproteobacteria bacterium; assembly: GCA_028292065.1. GTDB lineage: Bacteria > Pseudomonadota > Gammaproteobacteria > Burkholderiales > SG8-41 > JAQGMV01. Next base: position 860 of record JAQGNC010000466.1, on the reverse strand, counting down.
GATATGCGCCGGCGTTTCCTCGTTGACGGTGCGCTCCACGAACGCCTTGAAATCGGGGTCCGCGTAGCGCACGGGAGTCCGCGGGAACACGAAAGTGATCTGCAGCGAGTACGGGTCGCGCAGCCGCGCCGCGCGCAGCAACGGCCCGTGCTGGTTCGCGTCTCCCGGCACCGGCCGCAGCAGCACGTGCTCGACGAGATAGAAGCGCTCCTCGGGAGCCGCGATGCCGAGCTTGCGGCGCAGTGTGAGCTCGAGGCCCGAGATATTGTCCACGGGGCCATCGGTGCGTTCCAGGCAGTCGAACGCGGTGCCGCGGTTGAGCCCGATGGCCGGGTAATCGCGCAGGAAAGCGCGTTTGTCGCGTGCGAGCTGCGCGTCCCTCGCCGCGGGCTGCGCGTGCAACCCGCCCTGCAGCAGCGAGTAATCGCGAAACTGCTCGCCGAAGCGCGCGAGCAGATGGTCGAGAAAGCGGTTGCGCCGGCGCAGGCGCGAAGCTTCGTCCGGCGCGGCCGAGGCGTCGACGTCGAGCGGCTGCTCGGTGATACGCTGCAACGCCGTCGCATGCTCGTCAGCGCTCTTTACGCGCACCTCGTCGAGCGCGAGCGTGCCGTCGTCGGGCACGGGCTGGGAGAAATAGGAGTCGCTCGTCTCGTCGCCGAACGAGAACAGCTTCTCCATGTTCGCCAGCTGAGCGTAATGATTGGCGAGCAGCTGATCGAAGAACATCAGGTATGCCTTCAGCTGCAGCGCCTGGGCGCGGCGTTGCGGCGGCGCCGATGGCGGCAATCCGGCGCGGCCGATCCCGTACACCATGGGAAAGTGGTGCTGCACCGGCTGGTAACGCGACACCTGGCGGTCGC
>JAQGNC010000461.1 GCA_028292065.1 Betaproteobacteria bacterium | reverse complement strand
AGGGGCATCGCGAGGAAAGAGAGCCTCTCCTTCAGGCTCGCGCTGATCAAGGGCGAGCAGGAGAAGAGCTATCTGAAGAAGCGTCTCGGGGAAGGGCGCATCCATCCGCTCAGCCCCGCGCCGCACTTCGAGGAAGCGACCATAGACCGTAGTGAGCACATCGTCGGCATGATGGGCGCAGAGCCTTTCATCGCCGCGCTCGAAGCCGGTGCGGACGTCGTGATCGCCGGCCGCGCGAGCGACACCGCGATCTTCGCCTCGGTGCCGATCATGCGCGGCTTCAATCCCGCGATGGCATGGCACGCCGCGAAGATCCTCGAATGCGGTGCGGCTGCCGTCGTGAACCGCAAGACGCCGGACTGCATGTTCGCGTGGGTGCGCCAGGATCATTTCGTGATCGAAGCGCCCGACTCGGCACTGCGCTGCACGCCGCAGAGCATCGCTTCGCACAGCCTGTACGAGAACGGCGATCCGTTCCGACTCGTGGAGTGCTCGGGCACGCTCGATCTCACCGACTCGCAGTACGAAGCGATGAGCGACACAGCGGTCAAGGTGACCGGCAGCAAGTTCGTCGAGGCCTCCCGCTACACGGTCAAGCTCGAAGGCGCGGAGAAGGTCGGCTACCAGAGCATCCTGCTGGGCTCGATCCGGGATCCCTACATCATCCGCCAGGTCGACGACTGGCTCGCGCGGCTGGACGAGAAAATCAAGGCCCGGATCCACATGATCTTCGGCGACGAGCTCAGGTCCGAGGACTATCTGCTGCACGTGCGCGTCTACGGCAAGAACGGCACCATGGGTCCGCTCGAGCCGGTGAAGGAGATACGGTCGCACGAGCTCTGTCTGGTATTCGAAGTCACCGCTCCGACACAGGAGACTGCGAGCACGATCGCGGGCGTCATCCGCCACCAGGCGCTGCACCTGCCGATTCCCGAGTGGAGCGGCCTCATCACCGGCTTGGCGTGCCCGTACAACCACACCGATCGCGGCGCGGTGTACAAGTTCAACGTCAATCACGTGGTCGAGCCCGACCACCCCCTCGAGATGTTCCGCATGGAGCTCTCGCAAGTGGACGGCGCTGACGCCAAAAGGATCGCAGCATGACCTCACTCGCCGAGCTCTCCCGCCTCATCCGGAGCAAGAACGCAGGTCCGTTCGAGCTCACCTTCGATATCATGTTCGACGACGCCGAGACCTACGAGCGCGTGAAGCGCTCGGGCAGCCTCTCGCGCGAGGTCATCGCGCAGCTCTATTCGCTGTCGGCGTCGGACGTGAAGTTCTTCTTCTGCGACCACGCCCGTGCGATCAAGGCGACGATCCCGCGGCCTTACGTGCAAGGCGATCCGCGTGACAGCGACAGTCACGGCGGGCAGCAGTACGCGCCTTTGATGGACATCCAGATTCCATGAAAGCGCTGATCGCTGTTTTCGCCGCGGCCGCGGCGCTGACGGGACACGCGTTCGCCGCCGCGCCGCCGTACCCGGTACGCATGATCACTCCGTATGCGCCAGGCGCAGGGACCGACGTCGTCGCGCGCCTGATCGCGAAGGACTTCACCGATGCCTGGGAAAAACAGGTGCTCGTGGATAACCGTCCGGGCGGCATCGGCGCGGTCGGCGCCATGGCGCTGATCAACGCGCCGGCGGACGGCTACACGATGTTCATGGGCACCTCGGCCGTGATGGTCACGAATCCGCTGATGAGTGCAAAGGTCGCTTACGGCAACGTAACGACGCTCATGCCTCACGTCAAAGCCGGCAACCTGAGGCTCTATTCGTAGAATGGACATCCCGCAACCAGCGATCGAGACGATACACGCGCGCGTATTCGCAAGACTTCCCGAGTCGCTGCGTATCAAGGATCGCGAGACGGCCTGGACCAAAGCGCGAGCGGCGCGGCACGGCGCGGTCACGTGCTTCCTGGAAGGCCCGTCGTTCGACCGCGAGGGTTATCTGTACTGCACCGACATTCCTTACGGCCGCGTTCTGCGCGTCAGTCCCAGGGGTGAGTTCGAGGTCGTCGCCGAGTACGATGGAGAGCCGAACGGGCTCAAGATCCATCGCGACGGGCGCATCTTCATCACCGATCAGGCGCACGGCATCATGGTGCTCGATCCCGGGCGGGGAAGGGTGGAGCCTTATTTCACACGGCCTTTCGGCGGCAGCTTTCACGGCGTCAACGATCTGGTTTTCGCGCGCAACGGCGACCTGTACTTCACCGACCAGGGCCAGAGCGATCTGCAGCATCCTTACGGCCGCGTCTTTCGGCTGCGCGCAAACGGTGACCTCGATCTGCTCGTCCAGAACATCCCCAGTCCCAATGGTCTCGTGCTCAACCGGACCGACACGATGCTCTACGTCAACGTCACGCGTATGAACGCAGTATGGGCCGTACCTCTCGAGGACCGCGGCGCGGGCAAGACCGGGGTGTTCGTGTATCTCTCGGGCGGCAGCGGCCCCGACGGCTGCGCGCTCGACGCCGAAGGCCATCTCGCGGTGTGCCATACCGGCCGCGGCACGGTTTGGCTCTTCGACGATCTCGGCGATCCGATCGCGCGGGTGCTGTCGCCGGTGCGCGGCGGAAAGACCACGAACCTCGCTTACGGGGGGCCGGACATGAAGACCCTCTACATCACCGAATCGAAGACGGGCGAGATCCTCGCGGCGGACATGCCGTACCCGGGTCAGCCGATGTACTCCCATGCGTAGGACGGCATTCTCACTGACGTGCGCTCTGGTACTCGGCATCGCGGGCGCTGCGCACGCACAATCTTATCCGGCGAAGACGGTTCGGCTCGTTGTGCCTTTCCCGGCCGGCGGCGGAACCGACGCGCTTGCGCGCACGCTCGCCAAATCACTCGGGGAGATCACCGGTCAGACTTTCGTGGCCGACAACCGCGGCGGCGCCGGCGGCAACGTCGGCGCCGAAGTCGTCGCGCAGTCCTCCGCGGACGGACACACGCTGTTGCTCGGCACCAACACCCTGGCGATCAACGCGACGCTTTATCGCAAGCTGTCGTTCGATCCGGTGAACGACTTCGCGCCGGTCGCGCTCGTCGCGATCGCGCCGAACGTGCTCGCGGTGCACCCGTCGCTGCCGGTGAAAAATGTGAAGCAGCTCATCGCGCTCGCGAAAGCGAGCCCGGGTAAGCTGACGTACGCGTCGCAGGGTAACGGCGGCACGGGCCACCTCGCCGGAGAGCTGTTCAGGAAGATGGCCGGGGTCGAGATCCTGCACGTGCCCTACAAAGGCGCCGCGCCAGCCCTCGTCGACCTCATGGCGGGCAACGTGCAGATGGCTTTCGTCGGCGTGTCGACGCTGGCGCAGGCGAAGAGCGGCAGGCTGCGCGCGATTGCAGTGACGACGCTGAAGCGCTCGAGTGCGGCGCCCGAGCTGCCGACGATCGCGGAATCGGGCCTGCCTGGATACGAAGCCACCGCATGGTTCGGCGTGCTCGCGCCCGCGCAGACGCCACAGGCCGTGGTCGGCAGGCTTCATCAGCTCGTCTCCAAAGCGCTCGCGTCGCCTGCGGTCGCGGGCAGTCTGACGAGCCAGGGTTTCGAGGTGGCGCGCGGCACCCCCGCGGATTTCGCGGCTTTCGTTCGCGCCGAAGTGGCAAAGTGGGGCGAAGTGATCCGCGCTTCGGGCGCGAGAGTGGAATGATCATGAGCGAGCGATGGAACCACCGGCCCGACGGTTCGACGTGGGGCGACTTCGGTCCCGACGATCAGCTCGGACGCCTCAACCTGATCACGCGCGAGAAAGTGCTCGAAGGTATCGCCGAAGTCAAAGAAGGCCTTTCGTTCTGTCTCAGCCTTCCGCTGAATTATCCCGGCGGCTCGAACCTGAACGCGCGACGCCATCCGCCGGAAATCTCGCCATGCGAGCAGAACGGCTTCCTGGCGATGAACCTTCCGATGCGCAATCTGAAGCCCGGTGCCACGCATGTCGTCTGCGACGATCGCGTCCTGCTGTGGACGCAGTACTCGACGCAATGGGACTCGTTCGCGCACTGCGGCAACTTCTTCGACGCCGACGGCGACGGCAAGCCCGAGATCGTCTACTACAACGGGTATCGGGCGAACGAGCACGTGCGTGGTCCGTTCGACTACACCGTCGAACCCCCTCGTCCCTTGCCGGGACCTTACGGCGCATTCGCCCTGGGGGTGGAAAACATGGCGGCCAAAGCAATACAGGGCCGCGCGGTGCTGGTCGATCTTCACGCCCACTTCGGACGCGAACGTGTGCCGGTCGGTTATGACGAGTTGCAGCGGGTCCTCGACAAGGATCGAGTGGAGGTGGGGCCAGGGGACATGCTGCTGGTCCACACGGGCATGGGCGGCGCGATCATGGAGATGCGCGGCAAGCCGGAGGTCGACGTGCTTCTCGGCGGGTTCAGTGGGCTGAACGGACAGGACGCGCGGCTGCTGCAGTGGATCACCGACAGCCGGATAGCAGCGATCTGTTCGGACAACCAGGCGGTCGAAGCGTACACGACCCGGCCGCCTTCGCTGCCGCTCCACTTGCATTGCCTGTTCAAGCTCGGCGTACCGCTGGGGGAGCTGTGGTGGCTGGGCGACCTCGCACGGTGGCTGCGGCAGAACGGGCGCAGCCGCGTGCTGCTTACCGCGCCGCCGCTACGGCTTCCAGGCGCGGTCGGCTCACCCGTGACGCCTGTGGCCACGGTATGAGCAAGTTGCCTCGTGCATTTGCGGCACGCACCCTGTTCGTATCGAGCTTGTCATCGATCGCGTCCGCGCCTTCGGTGTGCGTGGGCGGAGAGGCGGAGTCCCGTCCAGCCCGGTTCGCATCGTAGTCCCGGCGGCGCCGGGAGGAACCGCCGACATCCTCGCGCGCGTTTATGCGCCGAGGTTGGCGGACGGCTGGCGCCAGCAGGCCCTGATCGATAATCGGGCCGGCGCAGGGACGGTAGTCGGGACCGAGATCGTCGCGAAAGCGGTACCGGACGGTTACACGCTGCTCGAGCCTGCCGTCGCTCACGCCATCAATCCCGCGCTGTTTCGAAAGCTGCCGAAAAACACGTCGCGCAGCACGGCTGGAGTATCGGCACACACGCCCGCTGAACACGTGGTTGCCTCCGTGGCCTGCACGTGGTATACCATCGGCCTACCAAATTGACAGGGACGGCGAGGCAACTCACGATGAGCATTGACTCACAGCGGCAGCGTGTTGTCAGCGAGACCCGCGCGGCGATACTCAGCGGCGCGTTCAAAGCCGGGGAAGCGCTTTCGGAGCGCGCGCTCGGCGAAGCGGCGGGCATGAGCCGCGTGCCAGTCCGAGAGGCGCTCATCCAGCTCGAAAGCTGCGGGCTCGTGCAGTTCATCAACGGCCGCGGTGCGGTGGTACGCACCTTCGGGCTGAACGAAATCCGCGATCTTTATGAGGTGCGCGAAAGCCTGGAGAGTCGCGCCGCGGCCCTCGCGGCGGGGCACATCGACACGAGCGCACTGGAGCCGCTCGAGTATGAGCTGCGTGCGCTGCTGGCGGCGAAAAACCCTTCGGCGGAAAAAGCGCAGCAGGTGGGTTCGGCTCTCCACGATCTCGTGCTGGTCGAGTGTCGGAACGCATTGCTCAAGCGTCTGCTCACTGATATCCGCGATCAGATTCAGCTTTCCCGGACCATCTCGTATCGCAAGGCATCGCGCGCTCAGGTGATTCAGGGTGTGAAGGAGCATCTGGCGCTTATCCGCGCTTTGCGCGATGGCGATGGCGAACGCGCGGGGGAGCGCATGCGCGTGCACATCGCCGCGTGGAGATCGGTTGCGCTGGCATGATCGATTCAGACCTGTAGCAAATTCAAGGACGTGACATGAAAAAGTGGGTGTGCGTTACTGTTTTGGTCGTGGACGCGGCAATTTCGGCCGCCGCCGCGGCTGCCGAGACTTATCCCGCCAAAACCGTGCGCTTCATCGCGCCGTTTCCGCCAGGCGGAACGGTCGAAATCCTCGCCAGAGCGCTGGGGCAAAAGATGACGGAGAGCTGGGGGCGACCTGTGATCGTGGACAATCGCCCCGGCGCAAGCGGCATCATCGGGTCCCAGATCGCTGCGAAATCGCCGCCGGACGGCTACACGCTGCTGATGGTGCCCGTGACGCACGTGACGAATGCGAGTCTGTACAAGAGCCTTCCGTACGACCCGATCAACGATTTCACGCCGCTGTCGCTCGTCGGCTCGCAGCCGCTCATGCTCGTGGTGAACCCTTCATTGCCGGTCAAATCGGTTAAAGAACTCATCGCTTTCGCGCGGTCGAAGCCGGGACAATTGAATTACGGCACGTCGGGCAACGGTACTTCGCAGCACCTCGCAACCGAGCTCTTCAAGAGCATGACGAGCCTCGACCTCGTGCACGTGCCCTATAAAGGCAGCGCCGCGGCGTTGACCGACGTCATTACTGGGCAGTTGTCGCTCATGTTTCCGCAGATGGCGACAGCCATTGGGCACGTGAAGTCGCGCCGACTGAAAGCGCTCGCGGTAACCTCTGCGAAACGCTCGCCTGCGATGCCGCAGTTGCCGACCGTGTCGGAAGGCGGGGTGCCGGGCTACGAGAGCACGGCGTGGTTCTGCGCGCTGGCGCCCGCAGGCATGCCGCAGGAACTCGTGACGAAAATCAGCGGCGAGATCATAAAAAGCGTGAACACGTCGGATTTGCGCGAGCGCATGGCGACCCAAGGCGTCGACCTCATCGGCGCTCCCCCCGCAGAAACCGCCGTGTTCCTGAAATCGGAGCTCGCGAAATACGCGAAGCTGATCAAGCAGATCGGCATTCAGCTCGATTAGCGAAAGGACACCAGATCGATGGAGATGTTCGGGAACTACGATGTCGTGGTCGTTGGCGCCGGGATCACCGGCACGGTCGCGGCGATCCGCGCAGCCCGCGAAGGCGCACGCACTTTGCTCGTCGAAGGCAGCGGCGTTCTGGGCGGGCTCGTCACCGGCGGCCGCTTGACGAAGCCTACGGGCGTCGTCAACGGCGGTGTATTCCAGGAGCTCATCGACCGCTGTGCCCGGTATGGCGGCGCGGACAATCAGGTCCGCAGCACGCACTGGGGCTCGTATACCGGAAGCTTTGACGCCGAGGTCATGCAGCGCGTGATCATCGAGGCGATTGAGGAAGCGCAGGTCGAGGTTCTCCTGCGCGCGCAGGTAGTCCAGGCGGTGATGGAAGGCAACCGTGTGCGCGGGCTGGAGCTACGCACCAAGTCGGGAGCCAAGCTTGTGCTCGCGCGGGTATTCATCGACGCATCGGGGGACGGCGACGTTGCGGCGCTTGCAGGCGCAGAGCACATGCTGGGCCGAGAGTCTGACGGGCTGACACAGCCAATCACTTCCTACTTTCGCGTGCTCAACGTGGACATCCCCAAGCTCGTGGAGTACAGCAAGGCACACCGCGACGATCTGACCGATCTCGTGCTGCCGGAGCACGAGGCGACGCGTAACGAAGACTATGTGATGCTGCTCCTCGTCAGAGGTTTTACGAAGCGTATCGAAGAGGCTAAGCGGCAGGGTTTCCGGTGGATCATTCCAAAAAACAACATTACGCTCAAGGCCGGGCTCATCCCCGGAGAGCTCAACGTGAACGTCACGCGCTTTCAGGGCAGCGGGCTCGACGATCGCACGCTGAGCCGCGCGGAAATCGAGATCCGCAAGCAGGCTTACTGTGCATTCGATTTCCTGAAGCAGTACGTAGCGGGTTTTGAAAACGCGATTTTCCTCGAGGTCGCACCGAAGCTCGGCGTTCGCGAGACCCGCCGCATCAGAGGGCGGTACGTGCTCTCGGAGTCCGACGTCCTGTCACAGGCGCGCTTTGCGGACGCCATCGGCCTGTGCAACTCGCCCGTCGACATCCACGAGCCCGGTGGGACCGGCGCATCGATGCGCACCGTCGGCAGCGGCTATGGCATTCCCTTCCGCTGTATCGTTCCACAGGCGATCGAGGGTTTGTACGTCGCGGGGCGCTGCATCTCCGTCGACGCGGTCGCGTTCGGCTCGACGCGGAACGTCCCGGCTTGCGCCATGACCGGTGAAGCAGCTGCGGTCGCGGCGGCGCATTGTGCGAAACACGACATCGAAACGTCTCAGGTGCCGGTGGCAATCGTGCAGGAGCGCCTGCGCGAGCACGGCATCGAGCTTGGCATCTCGGACGAGGGCGCAGATCGGGGCAAACAGGGCGGCGCCGACGCAGTGACAGGGCAGGTCGCGGTGACGCATAGCTGAACGGCACCGGCAGGGCGGGCCGAAAGGGCAGCCGGCTCGCACCGTC
>JAQGNC010000444.1 GCA_028292065.1 Betaproteobacteria bacterium | reverse complement strand
CGAAGTGTGGATGATGGATGGCGTGCAGCGCTTGTCCAGCACATCGCTGCCCTACGTGCCGACCGACTGGAGGATGCTCAATGGCCACGGCGATTACAACGGCGACGGCACCAGCGACATCCTCTGGCGCAATGCCGATGGACGCATGGACGTCTGGCAGATCCGGGACGGACAGCTCGCCGCCGGCGGCTCACTGCCTGACCAGGGCGCGCACTGGAGCGTGATCAACGCCAGCAGCGACTTCGACGGCGATGGGAAGAGCGACATCCTGCGTCGCAGCACCGACGGCACCGTCGAGATGTGGGGCATGAATGGAACCCAGCTCGCCGCGACCGGTTCGCTCTACGTGCCGATGGACTGGAGCATCGTCGACGCGCAGGGCGATTACAACGGCGACGGCAAGACCGATCTCCTGTGGCGCAACCCCGATGGCCGCATCGATATGTGGCAGATGAACGGGACGCGGTTCTCCGGTGCGTCGCTGCCTGACGTGCCGAACGACTGGAAAATTGCGGACGCCCACGGCGACTACAACGGTGACGGCAAGAGCGACATCCTGTGGCGCAACGACGGCGGCCGGGTCGATCTGTGGCTGATGAACGGCTCACAGATCGCGCACGGCGCGTCTTTGCCCGAAGTGCCGACCGGCTGGACGCTCGTAAACGCCCATGGCGATTACAACGGTGACGGCAAGAGCGACATCCTCTGGCGTGGAGACAACGGCGCGCTCACCCTTTGGGAGATGGATGGGCAGCAGATCGCCGCCGCGCACGAGTTCGGCCAGGTGCCGTTCGACTGGTCGGTGGCCGATGCGATCGAGCTGACCGGCGTGCTCAGCGGCGGCAACACCGCCGACACGTTCGTCGGCACCGTCGGGCGCGACTCGATCTACGGGCGCGGCGGCAACGACACCCTCACGGGCGGCGCCGGCGCGGACCGCTTCGGGATGGTCGCGCCGCTGAATTCGGTGAACAACAACGACACGATCACCGATTTCGAGCCGGGCTCCGACAAGCTGGTGCTGAGCGACGTGATATTCACGAGCCTTCCCGGCGGCGCACTGGCCGCGGGCAGCTTCGTGAGCGGCGCGTCTCCTGTTGCGGCGGATGCGAACGACTTCATCCTCTACAACAGCGTCACCGGGGCCGTTTCCTACGACCGTGACGGATCGGGCTCCGCGAACCCGGTGGTGTTCGCGACACTGGCGAACCACGCCGGTCTCACGGCGCAGGATATCTACGTCGGGCTGATCTGAGGAAGTAAGGAAGAGGCCGCGAGCGTAATGCTCGCGGCGCAGGTGCAAACGCGGCCGCTATATGCGGCCGCGTTTGCGTTTGCGCTGCGTAATGCGCGCGGTGGATCCGAAGGGGGAGGGAACGAGGGGGAAGACTGGTGGGCGGTACTGGGATCGAACCAGTGGCTTCCACCGTGTGAAGGTGGCACTCTACCGCTGAGTTAACCGCCCGGAGAGAGTAGCGCCATTTTAGCAGCAACCCGCTCGGCCCTCAATCCGCGTCGCAGCGGTCCGCTTCAGTCGCTTTTCCTTTGTGTCCTTCGCTTCGTTCGTGTTAAAGCTTCAGGCTTTGCCTTAACGCGTTCCTGCAATCCATGACGAAGAAGATCACCCTCATCGGCGCCGGCATCGTCGGCGTCGCCACTGCGTCGTACCTCAGGCGCGACGGCCACGACGTCACCGTCGTCGACATGCGCCCGCCCGGCGAATACTGCTCGTTCGGCAACGCCGGGATACTCAGCCCCGGCTCGTGCGTTCCGCTAGCCACTCCCGGCATCCACTGGAAAGTCCCCGGCTATCTCGCCGATCCGATGGGTCCGCTGACGATCCGCTGGGCCTACCTGCCGAAAGCGGTACCGTGGCTGCTGCGCTTTCTCGCCGCTTCCAATCCGCAGCGTGTCGAGCGCATCGCCGACGCGTTGCGGCCGCTGCTCAGGCAGACCTTCGACGCGTACGAGCCGCTCGTGCGCGACGCAGGCGTGACCGATCTCATCCGCAAAACCGGTTACGTCGTCGCCTATGACAAGCGCTCGTCGTATGTCGGCGACACCCTCGCGTGGAAGCTGCGGCGCGATCGTGGTGTGGTGGTCGAAGAGCTCGACGACGCAGGCATCAAGTCGCTCGTGCCGCAGCTCACGCAACACTACGAAGTCGGGCTGTATCTGCCGGAGCAGGGTTACGTCGCCAACCCCGAGCGGCTCACCAAGGCACTCGCCGCCCGGTTCCAGCGCGACGGGGGTGTCGTGCGCCAGCGCGAAGTGCTCGACATTGAGGTGGGCCCGGCAGGTCCGCGCGCGCTCATCACGAGCGCAGGCCGGATGCCCGTCGAGACCCTGGTGATCTGCGCCGGCTCGCACTCGAACGAATTCTCCGAAAAGCTCGGCGACCGCGTGCCGCTCGAAGCCGAGCGCGGCTATCACGTCACCTACTCGGATCCCGGCTGCACCCTGCCGATGCCGGTCTTCATGCCCGAGCACAAGTTCTTCATCACCCCGATGGAGATGGGACTGAGGATCGCCGGCCAGACCGAGTTCGCCGGCATCGCCGCAGAGCCGGACTACGCGCGCGCCGACATCCTCGACAAGCACATGCGGCGGGTGTTTCCGAAGATCAGCGCCGTGGACTCGACGAAGTGGATGGGACGGCGGCCGTCGATGCCCGATTCGCTGCCGGTGATCGGGCAGGGCACGAAGTTCGCGAACGTGTATTACGCATTCGGCCACGGTCACGTGGGCCTGTGCAGCGGCGCGCCGACCGGACGCCTCGTGGCCGACCTCGTCGCAGGTCGAAAGCCGAATATCGACCTGACGCCTTATCGGCCGGACCGGTTCTAAAGCAAAGCAGGACCTGAGCGGGGACAGACCCCGGATTTGCCTGGTTTTGCCTTGTGGGGTCTGTCCCGGTCTAAATCCGGGCACTCCGGCTCAAACCGGGGTCAGACCCCAAGAAGCCGGGGTCAGACCCCCAAAGCAGACCCCAAAAAGCCGGGGTCTGACCCCTGCCTACTTCCCTGCCTACTTCCGCCGCGGCGCCTTCTTCTTCGCCGAAGCGCGGCGCGCGGTAGGCGCCGGTCGCTTCTGAGCGGCGTTCCTCGTCGTCTTCGTCGTCGCGCGACGCTCGGTGCGCGCGTTCGCACGGCGCGTCGACTTCTTCGCAGCCGCGCGTGTGGTCTTCTTCTTGGCGGCCGGCGTGCGTGGCGCCGCGGTCGCCGCAGTGGCTTTCTTGACCACTTCACGCAGGGTTTTCTTCACGCGCTTCAACAGCCGTTTGGCTTTCACCGCGACCGGCGATTCGGACTTCGATGCGGCGCGCCGCGACGCCACGCTCGGGGCGGCGCCGACAGTGACCGCGCTTCCGCTGCGTGCAGACTCGAGGATCGCTTCGAGCACGGCGACGCCGTGCTCCTCGTCCCCGCCCGCGACCGCGAGGCGACGCCCTTCGGCGACTGCATCGGCGAAGCTCTCGAGCTCGGCGCGCTCGGTGCTCGTCTCGGGAAACGTGACGACTTGAGGCTTGTGGTGCGTCATCAGGTTGTCCGGGTCGATGAGGCACATCCTCATCTGCCACGTCGTCAGGTGCTCGACGTCGCCGACTTCGACCCAGCCTTTGGAGCCGAAGACCTGCATGCGCCAGGTCTCGGCCGTGGCGATCACGGTGCCGAGGTAACCCGTCGCGCCGCCTTTGAAGTTGAAAAGCATCGAGGTCGTGTCGTCGATGCCGTAATCGAGCGCGATACGCTTGCTCTGCGCGTACACGGTGTCCACCTGTCCCGCGAGATACATCATCGCGTCGACCACGTGCACGCCGCGCCCGGTCATGCCGCCGGCAGGGCCTTCGTCGCGCTGCTGGCGCCAGTGGCCTTCGGGAAAGCGGTAGACGCTGGGGCCGCAGAAGTTGCCTTCGATGTGCAGGAGCTTGCCGAGCCGGCCGTCGTCGAGCATGGCGCGGATCTCCTGCAGCGCGGGCTGGAAGCGCCAGTTATAGCCGACCGCGAGCGCGACCTTGTTTTCCGCGGCGATGCGCACCGCTTCGCGCGCGTCGCCCGAGGTGAGCGTGAAAGGCTTCTCGGTGAATACGGGCTTGCCCGCTTTCGCGGCGGCCCTGATCTGCTCGGCGTGCACGGTGTGCGGCGTGGCGAGCACGATCGCGTCGATCGCGGGGTCGGCGAGCACCGCGCCGAGATCGGAATGCAGCGTGAGGTCGTTGCGCTCGGCGTAGTCGCGCGCGTTCTCAGGGTGTCTCAGGACGCCCGCGACGAAGCGGATTTTTTCGCTCTTGCCCTGCACGCTGTTGACGAGATTCTGGCCCCACTTGCCGAGACCGACGATGGCCGCATTGATCATTACTCTCTACCTCCGGATGTTTTTTTGCCGCGCACGTACGCTGTCGCAGGGTATCACCGCGCGGTCTATGCGTACAGGCGGGGAACGTGATGACGGATGAAAGCGCTGCGCGCTTCCAGTGCGTCACTGGACCTTGATGTTTCCCTCACGGATCACCTGGGTCCAAACTTTTTTCTCGGCCTGGACGATATTGTTCAGGTGCTCGGGCGTGCTTCCCGCGGGCTCGACCCCGTCGCGCGACAGGCGCTCTTTCACCTCGGGCAGCGCGAGGATGCGAACGAGCTCGGCATTGAGCCGCGCCACGATCGGCCTGGGCGTCTTCGCCGGCACGAACACGCCGTACCACGAATCGACGTGGAAGCCGGGCAGGCCCTGTTCGGCGATCGTCGGCACATCGGGAGCGGCGAGCGCGCGCTTCAACCCGGTGACGCCGAGCGCCTTGATGCGGCCCGCCTTCACGTGCGGGATCGCCGGGAGGATCGGCCCGAAGCCGAGCTTCACCTCGCCGCCGATGAGCGCGGGAAGCGCTGCGCCGCTGCCTTTGTAAGGCACGTGCGTGAGCTTGATGTTCGCCATCGAGGACAGCAGCTCGGCCGCGAGATGGTTCGCGCTGCCCACGCCGGATGACGCGAAGTTGATCTCACCCGGCTTCGCTCGCGCGAGCGCGATCAGCTCTTTGACGTTCGACGCCGGCAGCGACGGGTGGGCCGACAGGATGCTCATCGAGCCGCCCAGCGTCGATACCGCGGCAAAGTCCTTGTCGGGATCGAAACCGACTTTCTGGCCGATGATCGGCGCGACGACGAGCGGCGCGCCGGTGCCGAGCAGCAGGGTGTGGCCGTCGGGCGGCGCATCCGCGACGATGTCGGCGCTCACGTTGCCGCCCGCGCCCGCGCGGTTGTCGACGATGACCGCCACGCCGAGCGCCTCGGCGAGCTTGCCGCTCACCACGCGTGCGATCGTGTCGCTCGGACCGCCCGGCAGGAAACCGACGACGAAGCGTATCGGGCGGTTGGGATACTTCGCTTCGGCGCCGACCGCGGGGTTCGCCGCCAGCGCGGCACTGACGGCGACGCTCAGCGCGACGCCTTTGATGATGTGTTTCATTTCACTGCTCCTCGTCATGTGATTCTGCCGGGTGCTCGAACGTGTAGCGCAGGCGCCTCGCCTGCAGCCGGTTCGTCGCATTCAGAAAACGGTCGCTGCAGGCGAGGGCGCCTGCGCTACGAGGGCGTGTTCGTCATTCCAGAACGATTCCCGCATCCTTGACGAGCTTCTTCCAGCGCGCCGCGTCGTCGCGGATGAGCTGCGCGAATTCGGCGCGCGTCGCGAGCTGTGTCTCTACGCCCTGCGAGGCGAGCTTGTCCCTCACGTCGGGCGTGCGGACCGCCCGCTGGGTCTCGGTGTGCAGCTTGTTCACGATCGCCATCGGCGTCTTCGCGGTGACGATGAAGCCGTACCACACCGGCACGTCGAAGCCTTTGAGCGTCTCGCCGATCGTGGGAACGTCGGGCGCGGCCTTTGAGCGTTTCGCCCCGGTCATGCCGATCGCCTTGAGCTTGCCGGACTTCACGTGCGGGATCGCAGTGAGCGTCGGCAGCATGGCGATGTGGATCTCGCCCTGGAGCACGCCGATGATGTTCACCGCTGCGCCCTTGTACGGGATCGCGGTGAGCTTGACGCCGGTCCGCGCGCTGAAGAGCTCTCCCGCCATATGGTTCGTCGATCCCATGCCCGAGTGACCGAAACGCAGGGTTCCCGGCGGCTGCGAGCGGCCATAGGCGACGAGCTCTTTCACGTTGCTGGCGGGCGTGCCGGGGTGGACGACCATCATGGTCGAGCCGAAGCCGATCAGCGATATCGGGGTGAACGCTTTCAGCGGATCGAACGACGGCTTGTTCTTGAAGTTCGGGCTGATGGTGATCACCGGCTGGCCGAGATACAGGGTGTGGCCGTCGGGATTCGCCTGGGCCGCGAGCTCCATGCTGAGGACCCCGCCCGCGCCCGGGCGACCGTCGATGATGACGCGCTGCCCGAGCAACTCGCCGAGCTTGTCACCCGTGACGCGCGCGACGGTGTCGCTGACGCCGCCCGGCAGGAAACCGGTGATCAGCCGCAGCGGCCGGGTAGGGTAGTTCTCGGCGCCGGTGACCTGTGCCGCGGCGGTTCCGGCGACCAGCGATAGTGCCGCGGCGCCGAACTTCAGATAAAGCGAAGTCATTTGCATCCTGCAACGTGTTGGTGTGTGTCGAAGACGGCTTGAACATGGATTCTGGCCTGCGCCAGAATGACGTCGGGGTTGTCATCCCGGACGCGCGCGAGCGCAAGTGATCCGGGATCCATCTTGACGTTGGAGCTAGTCCACCCGTGCCCCCGCGTCGCGCACGACCTTGCGCCACTTCACCAGCTCGGACTTGATGAGCGTTCCGAACTGCTCCGGCGTGCTCGACTGAAGATCGATGCCTTGCGCGACGAAACGCTCCGCCATGTCCGGCTGCGCCACGGCGCGCGCGATTTCGGCATTGAGGCGGTTGACGAGCGGGCGCGGCATGCCCGCGGGGCCGAGCACCCCGTACCAAGGCACCGCCGAAAAACCGGGCAAGCCCGATTCGGCGATCGTCGGGAGCTCGGGCGCCTGCGGCGAGCGCTTCGCACTCGAGATGCCGATCGCCCTCAACTTGCCTGCGCGCACGTGCGGCATCGAGGTCAGCATGTTGCTGAACATCATCTGCACGCGTCCGCCGACGAGGTCGAGCAGCGCGGCGGCATTGCCTTTGTAAGGCACGTGAACGATGTCGATGCCCGCCGAAGTCTTCAGGAGCTCGCCGGTGAGGTGAGTCGGGCCGCCGTTGCCCGCAGAGGCGAAGTTGAGCTGCCCGGGCCGCGCTTTGGCGTACGCGATCAGCTCCTTCACGTCTTTCGCCGGCACCGACGGATGAATCACCAGCGCCAGCGGCAGCGTGGCGAGCAGGGTGATCGGCGTGAAATCGGCGACGGGATCGAACGCGAGCTTCGGATACAAGGTCGCGTTGATCGCGTGCGTGCCGACGTGGCCGATCATCAGCGTGTAACCGTCGGGCGCCGATTTGGAAACGACCTCTGCGCCGATGTTGCCGCCCGCGCCGGCGCGGTTATCGACGACGAACTGCTGGCCGAAGCGCTGCGAGAGCTTCTCCGCGACCGCGCGCGACATGAGGTCGGTCGGCCCCGAAGGCGCGAAAGGGACGATCCAGCGCACCGGACGGTTCGGGTAATCCGCGGGGTTCTGCGCCGCGGGGGTCGAGCTCGAAACAACCCCGCAGAAAGCTGCGAGCGTGCGCACTCCGACCGACATGAACGCGGGGCTTCGCAAGCACCGTGCCATCAATGGCTGTCTTGTGCGACCGCTCCCGACCACGGGGACATGACGTCGGCGATGCCGAAATGCGCGCCCTCGTTCGGGTCGCGCAGCACCGCGCTGGGGCAGGCGTAGTTCGTCGGATACACGACGAGCTCGGTGTCGACCGTGGGGAAAGCGTCGCCGAGCGCGGCGCGGAT
>JAQGNC010000440.1 GCA_028292065.1 Betaproteobacteria bacterium | reverse complement strand
ATTCTGGTCGGGCCGCACCTCCTGGCCCGGATTGATGTTCTTCTCCACGACCACGCCGTCGAGCGGGCTCGCCATCGAAAACGACTGGTCGATGTTGTTGCCGCTGCCGCCGTACAGGCTGACGCGTCCGCGGGCACGTTCGAGCTCGGAGCGCATGCGTGCGTATTCGGCCTCGGCCGCCTGCAGATCCTTGCGCGGCGCGACGCCGTAGCTCTCGAGCTCCTTCTGGCGCTGGAGGTTGGCTTCGGCGAGCCGCAGGTCGGTTTCCGCGCGTCGCGCCTCGGCCTGCGCCTGGCCGAACTCTGCCGAGCCGAGCACGGCAAGCGCCTGGCCTTTACGAACCCGCGTCCCCGGCTGCGCGAGGATGCGGGTGACGCGGCCGCTGAAAGGCGAATAGATGCGCACCGTGTGGTCTTCGTCCCACGCCAGGCGGCCGTTCAGCCTCACGTTAGGGGCCGGCTCGAACCGGACCACTTTCACCGCGAGGTGAGGCGCCTGCTCGGGAGACGGGAACGTGATCGTCTCGCCTTCGATCTTCGGCTCGGGTGCGGCGGTCTCCGCGGCTTGCTTGCTGCAGCCGGCGAGCGCCAGCAGCAGGCAGGCGACACGTGCGATAGGGGTGAGGGTCATGGGGACGTTGCGGGCGGTTCGGTGGCTGCGGTCCATGCGCTATACGCGCGCGCGTAATCGGCGAGAGCGGTGGCGGCGTCGATGCGCACCGCGTGCAGCTGCCTGCGTGCGTCGAGAAGATCCATGACCCCGATCGCACCGCGGGTGTAGGCGAATTCGGCCGCGTCGGCGGACTGTTCCGCCGCGGCGAGCAGTGCTTCGCGAAAACGCTGCACGCGATCGGCGGCGGCGGCCAGTGCGGCTGCGGCGCTGCTGATCTCGGTCAGCGCGACCGCGCGCACGCGCTCGAGCTGGGTCTGCGCGGTGTCGTATTCGGCTTCGGCGCGGCCGATCTCGCCCTGGAAGTAGTAGCGGGTGAAAAGCGGCACGCTCACGTTGAAGCTCAGGCCGTTGCGCACGACGTCGGTCGGCTGGCGGTCGTACTGGACGCCCGCGGTGACGTCACGCGTGCGCAGGGACTGCGCGAGCTCGCGGTTCTTGTCGGCGGCGCGCAGCCGCGCCTGCGCCGCCTCTACGTCGGGCCTGCGATCGATGACGCGGTCGAGATCGATCGTGCCTGGCGTCGGTGCGAGCGCCGGCCATGCCTCGGCGGCGTGTATGCGCGCCGCGTCGCGCTCAACACCCATGAGGTAGGCGAGGGCCACCCTGGCTTTCGCTTCTTCGAGCCCGACGTTCTGCAGCTCGTTCCTCGCGCGCAGCGCATCGACGTTCAGGCGCGCGAGATCGGCGCGCGAGAGGTCGCCCGCCTGGACGCGGCGCCGCGCCGCATCGATCGTCTTGTCGAAGAGCCCTGAAGTCTCGATGGCGATCAGCCGCTTCTCCTGTGCGAGCACGAGGTCGTAGTAGGCGCTTTCGAGTGCGACGCGCTGCTGGCGCTCGACGTCGACCTGCTCGCGGCGCGCGGCGTTCGCGGTGTACTGAGCCGCTTCGGTGCGGATCTCGCGCTTGCGTCCGCGCTCGAAAAGCTGGCTCACGCCCACCGCGGTATCGACCCGCTTGGGCAAAGGGCCCGCGTCGGGATCGCGCGCGCCGCCGATGCGCCCGGCGCCGAGTGTGAGAGACGGATTGGGGCGCGCGCCCGCGATCGTGACGTCGGCTTCCGCGCCGGCGGTCGCGTTGCGCGCGAGCTGGAGCTCGCGATTGCGCTCGATCATCAGGCTGCGCGCGTCGGGCAGTGTCAGCCGTTCCAGGTCGGGCGTCGACGGCGACGCGGCACGCGACGATGGCGCGAGCACGGCGAGCGTCAGTGCCAGTGCGAGCAGCGCGCGGGCTGTCGGTACGATGCGAAGTAGGCGAGTCACACACTCATGCCGAAAAGGAATCAGCGGAAAAAGTCCGGGTGAACCGTGAGCATTCGATCGGTCGACGCCATATCGATCGATCGTGCGCGTCGATTGTAGGCGCCGAAAACGGGCGAGCCTTTCGCGAAGCTGTCGAATCCGTCAAACGGCGAAGGACGGGAAACGTGTCGCTCGAACGAGCGACGCTGCCGCGCGATCGTGTGCCGAGGCTTTCAGTCAGGCATCCAGTCAGGCCGATGGCGGAGGGCGGAATCATCCTATGACAAGTGAATATATTTCACGCGTGTGACGGCATTGCGATACGACTGCACGAAAGCCGATCGTGTCGAAAGAGCAGAGCGATGCGACGCAGAGCGCGTCGAAGCCGCGGCCGTCATCGCGAACAGACATGCGCATGCATGGAATGCGGCGACGTGCGTCGCTGTGTATTCCGCACGAGCGCTGTCGTACACCGAAGTATGAGATACCAATGCATAGTTGCCTGCGCCGGGCGATACCGACAATCTACGCACGGGCCGCAACAAGGCCTGTAGCCAAGACAACGATTCACGTTTCTTCCCGCCGCAACCCGGAGATCAGCTCAGCATGAATGCCGTGCAAGGGTCCGTCCTGTCTGTGCCTGCGTCACCTGAAACCTCCGAGCGCATTCAAGGCTGGATCGTCAACCGCCTCGCGCGTTTGCTCGGGGTCAAACCGGAAGAGATCGGCGTCGACGATCCCCTGTCCGATTACGGGCTCGAATCGGTCGAAGCCATCGCGCTCTCCGGAGAATTGTCCGACCTGCTGGGCCGGCAGCTTTCCCCCACGTTGACTTGGGACCATCCCACGATTGCGGATCTGGCCAGGTTCCTAGCGAGTGACACGGAAAAAAATAAAGCCAAGTCCGACGAGCAGATCCAGGGATATTCATGATTACAACGGAGGCGTGGGTCCTGCACGCAGGACCTCACTCTCCGACTCCAGGCACCCTCGTCCGCGAAAGCTACTCGTTCAAGGACATCGCAGACGACGAGGTACTGGCGGAGCCGATCTACGGTTGCTGGGAAGCCAACATGGCCCACGCGATCAGCCGATGGCCCGTCGACGTCTGCCGTCAAAGGGGTGAGGAGCGCGTGGTGCTGGGAAACGCCGGGGTCGTGCGGATACTGCGCACCGGCGGCGCGGTCGACACGGTCAGGGAAGGCGACCTGTGCGTGCTGGTCAGCGTCGGGATATGGGACCGCTACGGCTATCCCCTGAAAATCCTCGCGTACGACGCGCCCGGCACGATGGGCGTCCTCGCCAAGCGCATCAAGCTGCACGCGAGCCAGGTCTACCCGATCTCTCCGGATACCCGGCACGCGCTCGAGCAATGGGCGGCGTTCCCGATCCGTTACGCGACCGCGTGGGACAACTGGAAAGTGGCGTACGGCGCGTGGCGCCTGCAGATGGACGAGAAGGACGGCGGCGCGGCGCACGTCTGGGCGTGGGGCGGAGGGGTTTCGCTCGCCGAGCTGCTGCTCGCCAAATCATACGGCTGCCATACCGCTTTGATCGCATCGGACGACAAGCGGATCGAGCTCTGCCGCAGTCTCGGCATCACCGCGATCGACCGCCGCCGGTTTCCCGATCTGTCGTACGACGAGAAAAAGTTCAGGGCCGATCTCGGCTACCGCAAGCGTTACATGAGATCGGAGACGACTTTCCTCGACCTGGTGAAAGAGCACACCGGCGGGGCGGGCGTGTCGATCTTCATCGACAACATCGGCGGCCCGGTGTTTCGCGCGACCGGCAAAGCGCTGGCGCGCCAGGGCGTGATCACGACGTGCGGCTGGAAAGAGGGAACCGATCTCGCCATCAGCCGCGCGGCCGAATGCGTCAACCGGCATATCCATGTGTATACGCATGGCGCCCGCCACACCCATGAGGCGGTGCACTACGCCGAGAAGCACGGCTGGCTCGCGCCGGCGCCCGAGCAGGTCTACGCGTGGGACGACGTTCCCGATCTGGTGCGCGATTACGCCGACGGAAAAGTCTCCACCTATTTCCCCATCTTCAAGGTAAACGAGCTTTAGATGACCAGGAACGATGATGTCGCCGCGCGTTTTTCGACGCTTGCGCACGTATTGCAGTGGCGGGCGCTGTACCAGCCCGACCAGCGTGCTTATACCTTTCTCGCCGATGGGGAAACACAGGAAGCGTGCCTCACGTACGGCGAGCTCGACCGGCGGGCGCGGGCGATAGCGTTCAGGCTCGCGGATGAAAATCTCGCCGGGCAGCCGATCCTCCTGCTCTATCCGCCCGGGCTCCAGTTCATCGAAGCGTTCTTCGGCGCGCTCTATGCGGGAGCGATGGCCGTTCCCCTGTATCCGCCTCGCCGCAACCGTCCCGACGAGCGACTCGCCGGGGTGATCAGGGATTCGGGCGTGCGCTCGCTGATGACCACGCGCGAGATCTACGACGAGATGCCGCAGTACGCCGAGCAGACGCCCGAGCTCACTCGACTGCAGTGGATCGAAACCGATGCGAGCGACGCCGATCGCAGCGCGGCCGACGCGTGGAGCGGAAGATCGTGGAGCGCCGCCGACATCGCTTTCCTCCAGTACACCTCCGGTTCGACCAACACGCCCAAAGGGGTCATGGTCAGCCACGGCAACCTGATGGCGAACCAGCGCCTGATCAGGAAGAGCTTCGGCCATACCGAAGCGTCGGTGATGGCCGGCTGGCTGCCCCTGTTTCACGACATGGGCCTGGTGGGGATGACCTTGCAGCCTCTGTACGTGGGCGGCGCGTGTGTCTTCATGTCGCCGATCTTCTTTCTGCAGCGTCCCATACGCTGGCTGCGCGCGCTCTCGCGCTACAAGGGGACGACGAGCGGCGGGCCGAATTTCGCCTACGACCTGTGCGTGAGCAAGACCACGCCGGCCGAGCGGGAAGGCCTCGACCTGAGCGCGTGGGAAGTCGCGTACAACGGCGCCGAGCCGGTGCGCGCCGACACGCTCGAGCGATTCACGTCGGCTTTCGAGCCGCACGGTTTCCGGCGCGCTTCGTTCTTCCCGTGCTACGGCATGGCGGAGACCACGCTGCTCGTCGCCGCGGGAGCCCGTTCCCGCCGTCCGGTGAGCCTGGCGCTCGACGCGGATGCGATGGCGCTGGGTGCGGCCCGCACCGCGACCGACGCGAGCGCGACCGTCTTTACGAGCATCGGATGCGGCCAGGTCTCCAGGGACGAAAAAATCGCGATCGTCGACCCGGAGACGCGCGCCGAGTGCCCCGCGGGCCGCGTGGGCGAGATCTGGGTTTCAGGCGAGAGCGTCGCGCAGGGTTACTGGAAGCGCCCGGTGGAAACCGAAGAGACTTTTCACGCGCGACTGAAGCGCCGCAGCGCGCATTTCCTGCGCACCGGCGACCTGGGTTTCCTGTCCGGCAACGAGCTCTACATCACCGGGCGTCTGAAGGACCTGATCGTCATCCGCGGGCGCAACTACTATCCGCAGGACATCGAGAAGACGGTCGAAGCTTCTCATCCGGGCGTGCGCTACAGCTGCACCGCGGCGGTCGCGCTGCAGATCGACGGTGAAGAGCGCCTGCTCATCGCGTGCGAGATCGAGCGCAAGTACATGCGTGGCGACACCGGGGAAATCATCAAGGCGGTGCGGCGCGACGTTTTCCTCCACCACGAGTTGCGCCCCCACACCGTGTGCCTGTTGAAGCCGGGCGCGATTCCCAAGACTTCGAGCGGCAAGATACGGCGCACCGCGTGCAAGGACGGCGTGGCGAGTGCGAGCCTCGAAGTCGTCGCGCAGTGGTGCGAGGCCGCGCAGCAGGAGACCGACGTCGTCGCAGAGGCGCCCGTGGCACCGCAGCCACCGGCGCCGGTGCCGGCCGCGCAGACATCGCGCAGCGCGCGGGAGCAGGCGGTTCGCGCACAAGCGATCCAGGCGTGGGTGACTGCAAGGCTGGTCGAGCACCTGAAGGTCGGCGCCGCGGAGATCGACGTGCGCAAGCCTTTCGCCGATTACGGCCTCGATTCGGTGATGGCGGTGCGCCTGTCGGGAGAGCTCGAGCAATGGCTCGGACGGCGCCTGCCGCCGACCCTGCTCTACGACTGTCCCACCGTCGAAAGTCTCGCGGTGACGCTGAGCGCCCGGAGCGCGCAGGCGCCTTCGGCGCAGCCCCGGGCTTCGAGCGCGGCGGAGCCTGTCGCGATCGTCGGCATCGGCTGTCGCTTGCCCGGCGCCGACGGTGCGCAAGCGTTCTGGAAGCTTTTGCGCGACGGCCTCGACACGATCACCGAAGTCCCCGCGGCGCGCTGGGACGTCGAGCGCTACTACGATGCGCGATCCTCGATACCCGGCAAGATGAATACGCGCTGGGGCGGATTTCTCGAGCGCGTCGATTATTTCGACGCGGGTTTTTTCGGGATCTCGCCGCGCGAGGCGCGCAGCATGGATCCACAGCAAAGAACCGTGCTCGAAGTCGCCCACGAAGCGATGCAGGACGCCGGGATTCCCGCCGCGAAGCTGAGCGGAACGCGCACCGGGGTGTTCATCGGGATCTGCAACAACGATTACGGCGCGCTCGCCTCAACAGCCGATGCGGTCGATCCGCGCTGGACGACCGGTAACGCTTTCAGCGTCGCCGCGAACCGCATCTCCTACGTCTTCAACCTGCGCGGGCCGAGCCTCGCGATCGACACCGCGTGCTCGTCTTCGCTCGTGGCGATCCATCTCGCGTGCCAGAGCTTGTGGAGCGGGGAATCCGCCGTGGCGCTCGCGGGAGGGGTCAACCTGATACTCAGGCCCGACGTGACGATCAGCTTCTCGGCGGCAGGCGGGACGAGCCCCGACGGGCGCTGCAAGGCTTTCGACGCGGGCGCGAACGGCATGGTCCGCAGCGAAGGCGCGGGCATCGTGGTGCTGAAGCGGCTTGCGGATGCGGTGGCGGCGAATGATTCGATCTATGCTGTGATCCGCGGCAGCTCGGTGAACAACGACGGATGCAGCAGCGGCTATCTGGTCACGCCGAGCCGCACCGGGCAGCGCATGATGCTGCTCGAAGCATGGCGGCAGG
>JAQGNC010000047.1 GCA_028292065.1 Betaproteobacteria bacterium | reverse complement strand
CGTTCGGCTCGGCATCGCTCACAGCCCCGAGGGGCGGCGGGTGTTTCCCGGTCTCACGGTGTTCGAGAATCTCGAGCTCGGCGCGACCCCGTGGCGTCGCCGCCGCGATTCGATCGATGCCGACGTCGAGCGCGTCTTCGAGCTTTTTCCGCGGCTGAAGGAGCGGCGGCGCCAGCTCGCGTGGTCGATGTCGGGAGGCGAGCAGCAGATGCTCGCGGTCGGCCGCGCCCTGATGGGCCGTCCGAAGCTGCTGCTGCTCGACGAGCCTTCGCTCGGCCTCGCGCCGATCATCGTCGAGCAGCTTTTCGACCGTATCGTCGACATCAATCGGCTCGGTGTGACGATCCTGCTCGTCGAGCAGAATGCGGCGATGGCGCTCGCGGTCGCGACGCGCGGCTACGTGCTCGAGACCGGAAGCGTCGTGCTCGAGGATTTCACTCAACGGCTGCGCGACCACCCGCGGGTGCGCGAAGCCTATCTCGGAGGCTGATCATGCAATCGCAGGACACGGGGGCGCTCTGGCGCGGATTCGATCGCGAGGCGCTCGACCGCGCGTACAACAACTCGGCCGCGGTGGCGGGCAGCGCGGAGATCGTCGCTGACTGGGAGGCGCGCAGCGCCGCCCTGCGCGAGCGCATGCCGCAGCATCTCGACCTGCGCTACGGCGAGCGCGCGCGCAACCGCATCGATTTCCTCAGCGCCGGTCCGGGTGCGCCGACGCTGGTGTTCGTGCACGGCGGTTATTGGCAGATGCGTTCGAAGGAGACTTTCACTTTCGCCGCGCAGGGGCCGCTCGCCTGCGGCATCAGCGTCGCGCTGGTCGGCTATACACTGGCGCCCGACGCGACGCTCGACGAGATCGTCGCCGAGATTCGCGACGCGATCGATTTCCTCGGCGGGCGACTCCCCGGCCTCGGCGGCGACCCGGAGCGCATGTGGGTTTCGGGCTGGTCTGCCGGAGGTCACCTCGCCGCGATGGTGCTCGATCACCCGCGAGTGCGCGGAGGCTTCGCGATCAGCGGGCTCTACGACCTCGAGCCGATCCGGCTGTGCTACGTGAACGAGAAGCTCGGCCTCGACGCGGACGCGGCGGCGCGCAACTCGCCCATGCTGCACGTGCCGTCGGTCTCGCCGCCGCTCGACGTCGCCGTCGGCGGCGCCGAGTTGGCCGAGATGCGCAGGCAGTCCGCCGATTACGCCGCGGCGAGGCATGACGGCGGCCTTGCCGGCGAGTTCCTCGAGATTCCCGGCGCCAACCATTTCACGATCATGGAGCAGATGGCGTGCGTGGACGGCGTGCTGACCCGCATGGTCCGGAAAATGATACTCGGCGGTTCGCACCGCTCTGACAGGGCATGACGAAATTCGCCCTCACCGTATCCCGGCCCCTCGCGCGCTGCGCGCGCTCTCGCCGGAAGCGGGGCGAGGCAACTTTTTTTCTCGGGTGCTCGAAACAAGCAGAATGCGCCGGTCACGCAAGCTTCACGCGCCTGCGCGCCGGCGCAGGCAGCTCTCGAGGATGTCGAGCCCGGCAGCCGCGGTCGCGCGGTCGATCGTGAGCGCGGGCAGGAGAAGCACGACCGAGTCTTCCGCGGTGACGAGCAGGCCGGCTTTGCGGCAGCGCTTCTGAAGGTCTGAAGCGTCGGCAGGCCTCTCGAGCTCGAGCGCGATCGCGAGGCCTTTCACGCGGACTTCGGCGCGAGCCCCGATGCGCATCGCGAGTAGGCGCTCTTCGAAGTACCCGCTCGTCTTCATCACCCTCTCGAGCAGGCGCTCGCGGTGGCGCTCGACGTAACGCAGGGTGGCGAGCGCCGCGGCGACGCTTCTCGGATGCCAGCCGTAGGTCGAGTAGGCATTCCCGTCCTGCATCGACTTCGCGATCGCGTCGGTGCTGAGCATCGCGCCCATCGGCATCACGCCGGCCGTCACCGCCTTTGCGATGCACATGACGTCGGGCGTGAGGTCGTAGTGCTCGCACGCGAATTGTTTGCCGGTGCGGCCGAAGCCGCTGGCGACTTCGTCCATCACGAGCAGGGTGCCGTAACGCCTGCACAGGCGCTGCAGGCCCGACATGAAAAACGCATCGGGAACCATGACGCCGAGGTTGATGCTGACCGGCTCCATGATGACCGCGGCGGTCTCGCGCCGCTTCAGGCGCTGCTCGACGGCGCCGAGTTTCTTCGCGTCGAGCGGCGCCTTGATCCTGTCGCAGCCGGCGAGGAGATTGCGGCATCGTTCGCGGTTCTCGGACGCCGCGACGCTGAGCGCGCCGATCGTGTTGCCGTGATAGCTCTCTTCGAGCGACAGGAATCGTTTGCGGCCGGTGTGCACCATCGCAGCCTGCAAAGCGAGATCGACCGCTTCGGATCCTCCGGTCGCCCGGTAAGCTTTGGTGAGCCCGCGCGGCGCGAGCGCGACGAGCAGCGCCGCGAGCTCGTGCCACGGCGCGTAGGTGTAGCCGGGATAGACGTAATCGGGTCCGCTGTAGCGTTCGACCGCGCGCGTGGCCGCAGCGGCGCCCCAGCCGAAGTTGCCGACGCACCAGCCCATGACGAAGTCGATGTATTTGCGGCCGGCCGAATCGTAGAGCACGCTGCCTTCCGAGCGGGCGACCTGCAGCTTCGCCGGGGACTCCCGCGCGAGGAACCGTGCGCTTGCCGCGGGCTTCGACACGCGTTCAGCCGTGAGTCAGGTAGCGATGCACGAAAGTGACCGCCATCGCGCCTTCGCCGACGGCGGACGCGCAGCGCTTGACCGAGCCGTGGCGCACGTCGCCGGCAGCGAATACCCCGGGCACGTTGGTCTCGAGGTAATACGGCTCGCGGTCCAGAGGCCACGGGGCCGCGCGATTCCCCTCCCGTACGAGGTCCGGTCCGGTCACGAGGTAACCGGCGTCGTCGCGCACCGCGCCGACTTCGACCGCCCAGTGAGTCTGCGGCACCCCGCCGATGCACACGAAGAGCCAGCGCGTGCGTGCGCGCCGTTCCTCGCCGGTGTTGCGGTTCTTCAGCGTGATCTCGCGGAGCACTTCGTCGCCCTCGAGCGCGACGACTTCGGTGCAAGTCAGGACTTCGATATCGGGTGTGGCGTAGATGCGGTCGACCAGATACTGCGATAGGGTTTCGCTGAGCGAGCTGCCGCGGATCACGACCGTGACCTTGCAGGCTTGCCGCGAGAAATGCATCGCGGCCTGGCCCGCGGAGTTGCCGCCGCCGACGACGAACACCGGCTCGCCTCGGGTGAGCGGCGCTTCGCTCGCGCCCGCGCCGTAGTAGACGCCGGCGCCGTGAAATCGCTCTTCGTTCGCAAGACCCAGGCGGCGGTATTCGACGCCCGTCGCGCAGATCGACGCGCGCGCGGTGATCCTCGTGCCGTCGGCGAGGTATCCGCAGCCTTTGCCGGGCATGAATTCAGCGCGCACCCCTTCGCGTCCCAGCAGTATTTCGGCGCCGAACTTCATCGCCTGCTCGCGCGCGCGCTCCGCGAGCTCCGCGCCGGTGACGCCCTGCGGAAAACCAAGATAATTTTCGATGGCCGACGTGCTGCCGGCCTGGCCGCCGACCGCCCAGCGCTCGACGAGCACCGTCCTGAGCCCTTCGGAAGCGCCGTAGACCGCGGCGCTCAATCCGGCGGGACCGGCGCCGTAGATCGCGAGGTCGTACTCCGAACGCGACGGCGCCCTGAACCAGCCGAGCTTGTCGAGGATCTGCCGCAGCGTCGGGCACTCCATGCGAGTGCCGTCGGGAAAGATGCACACCGGCAGGCGCGGATCGCGCACGTGCGCGACGCCTGCGGCGGCGCGCGCCTGCTCATCGGTGGTGACTTCGACCGGCTGGAAAGGGATGTCGCTGCGATGAAGAAAGTCGCGTATGGCGTGTGCGCGCGCGGACCCGGGTTTCCCGATGACTTTGACCAGCGCAGTGTCGGCGGTGCCCGGGCGGGGATCTGCCATCCCTATGCGCAGCCCGTGGACCAGGAACCCGCGGCGTCGGACCACGCGATGTCGCCGGCGGTCAGCACCTCGGGGTCGAGCCCGGCTGCGACAACGCGGGTGACGATGTCGCGTGCGCTCACCACCCCCACCGCGACGAGCGCGCCTTCCGCCAGGTCGGTCACGAGCAGCTCTTCGGCGCCGCACCGGCTCATGACCCTGCTCACCTCCGCGATGCTGAGCTCGCGATCCACACGAGTGAGATTGCCGCGCGCGTTCCCGCCGGGGTGAAGAGTGACAGACATGGCGATCTCCTTTTCGAAACTGCTCATGATGTGCGCCGCCCCGGGCACGGTCTTCTGCAATGCTGACGCGCGCTGGCGCGAATTTGCGAACTTATACATTGGTATAAGCCGGGCATTCCTCCTTGACGCGGGCGTAAGATGAGGAAGTTTCACGCGAGATACTCGCATACGTCCCACGTCACCGCCGCCGTAGCCGACGTGATCCCGATCTTGCGCAGGAAGGCCGATGGACGACGCGACCAGTGAAGTGCTGCGCCTGCGCGAGTGCGTCGACGCGCTGCGCACGAAGAACAGCGAGCTCGAACGCACGGCGGCCGAAATGCACGCCGCGGTCGAGCGTCACGAGAACATACTCGACAGCATCACCGACAGGGTCTACGCATTCGACAAGGACTGGCGGTTCACCTTGTTCAACAAACCCGCGGCCCGGCAGGTGAGAGAGCTCGGCAAAGACCCCGCGGCGCTCATCGGCAGGATCATGTGGGACGAATTTCCGGGCGCGCCGATAGAAGAGGTGTTCCGCGCGGCCATGCGCGATCGCAGTCCGGTCGCGCATGAGCACTATTACGCGCCGCTCAACGAATGGGTCGAGAACCGTATTTTCCCGAGCAGTGACGGCGGTGTCATCGTCCTGCAGTCTTATGTCACGCGCCGCAAGCGCATCGAGGCCTATTTCACCGAAGGGCAGAAGCTCAGCCGCACCGGCAGCTGGGCGTGGACCGTCGCCACCGGCGAGCTGTTCTGGTCAGACGAGCATTTCCGGATTTTCGGGCTCGATCCGCAGGCGGAAAGGCCGTCGTATCCGGCGGTGCTGCAATGGGTACATCCGGACGACCGCAGCGCGCTGCAAATGGCTTTCGAGCATGCGGTGCGCACCAAGGGCGAGTACGACACCGAATGCCGCATCGTGCGTCCCGACGGCGAGGTGCGATACCTGCGCAGCCTCGCGCGTCCGTTCGTCAACGGCGGGGGGCAGCTCATCGAGTACGTAGGGAGCGTCATCGACATCACGGAGCGCAAGCGCGCGGAGGAAGAGCTGCACACCGCACAGGCCGAGCTCGCGCGGATCATGCGGGCCACCGCGCTCGGCGAGCTGACCGCGTCGATCGCGCACGAAGTCAACCAGCCGCTCACCGCGGTGGTCACGAATGCGCACGCCTTGCTGCGCTGGCTCGACCTCGATCCTGCCGATCTGTACGAGTCCCGGGCGGCGACCGAACGCATCATCCGCGATGCCAACCGGGCGAGCGCGGTGATTGCGCGCATACGCGCTTTCGTCAAGCGCGGGGACGACCGCAAGACGCGCATGCAGGTGAAGGACGCGTTGCGCGAGGTCGCGGGGCTGGTGCGCCACGAGGCGCTGGCGCAGGGCGTGATCTTCAGGCTCGAGCTGGGCGCGGCGCTGCCGCTCGTCCTCGCCGACCGCATCGAGCTGCAGCAGGTGGTCCTGAACCTCGTGCTGAACGCGATCGACGCGATGCGCGCCGCGCCCGACGATGCGCGCGTGCTGACCGTGAGCGCTGAAAAATACGGCGTCGACGCGGTGCTCGTGACGGTGAGCGACACCGGCGTCGGGCTGGACCCGCGCCAGCGCGATCGCGTGTTCGACGCTTTCTTCACGACCAAGCCGGCGGGGATGGGAATGGGGCTCGCGATTGCGCGCTCGATCGTCGAAGGCCATGGCGGGCGCCTGTGGGTCGCGCCCAACGACGATCGCGGCGAAACGTTCCAGTTCACACTGCCGATAGCGGCGCCCGCGTCATGAGGCCGCCCGCAGCGACGGTGTTCGTGGTCGACGACGACGAGTCGGTCAGGGAGGCGCTCAGCAGCCTCATGCGCTCGGTCGGGCTGCGCGTGAAAACCTTCTCCTGCGGCGCGGAGTTCACCCGCTACGAGCGCGAGGACGTTCCGGCGTGCCTCGTGCTCGACGTGAGGCTGCCGGGCGTGAGCGGACTCGAGCTGCAGCGTCAGCTCACCGAAGCCGGCACGGACATTCCCATCATTTTCGTCACCGCGCACGGCGACATACCCATGTCGGTGCGCGCCATGAAGGCCGGCGCGATGGAATTCCTCTCCAAGCCTTTCCGCGATCAGGACCTGCTCGACGCCATCGAGAAAGCGCTCGAGCACGACGAGTGCGCGCGCATTGCGCATGCGCAGGCCGCAGGCTTGCGCGCGCGATACGAAACGCTCACCCTGCGCGAGCGCGAAGCGATGGCGTGCGTTGTCCGCGGACGGCTCAACAAGCAGACCGCCGACGAGCTCGGCATCACCGAGATCACGGTCAAGGTCCATCGCCGCCACATCATGGCGAAGATGCAGGCGAAATCGGTCGCCGACCTCGTGCGCATGGCCGAGAAGCTCGGCTGAAGAGCAAGCCGGCATGCATCCCCGCTTTCTTCGCATCGCCGTCCTGTGGGCGCTGATCCTCGTCACCGCGTGGCTCGGTGAACGCTTCTACCGCAACTACCTGTGGACCGCCGAGCCGCCTGCGGTCGTGACGGTCGAAGGCAAGCTGAGCGACTGGGAGAAAAGCAACATCGAGCTGTTCCAGGCGGCGGCGCCGTCGGTCGCGTACATCACCACCGAGCAGGTGCGCTTCAATCCGTTCGAAGGCCGCAGCGTCGCGCAAGGGGCGGGCTCCGGCTTCATCTGGGATCAGTCGGGTCACGTCGTCACCAACTTCCACGTGATCGAAGGGGCGAGCACCGTCTACGTCCAGCTGCACGCGGGCGAACCGATTGCGGCGCGCGTCATCGGCGGTGCGCCCGAGTACGACATCGCGGTGGTGCGCCTTAGCGACGTACCGCCGCAGCTGCGGCCGCTCCCGTTGGGCACCTCGCACAACCTGCGCGTGGGGCAGGCGGCCTACGCGATCGGCAATCCATTCGGTCTATCGCGCACCCTCACGTCCGGAATCGTCAGCGCGCTCGAGCGTCACCTGCCGACCGCGCAGGGCAGGGAAGTGCGCGGGGTCGTCCAGACCGACGCGGCGATCAACCCCGGCAACTCGGGCGGGCCTCTGCTCGACAGCTCGGGGCGCCTCATCGGCGTCACCTCCGCGATCATTTCGGAATCCGGCTCGTCCGCCGGCATCGGCTTCGCCATCCCCGTCGACCTGGTGAGCCGCGTCGTGCCGCAGATCATCAGGGACGGACGCGCCCAGCGGCCCGGCATCGGCATCGCCGCCGCGGACGAACGTGTCGCTGCGCAGCTCGGGGTCCGCGGGGTGGTCGTGATGGGGGTCCAGCGCGGTTCGCCGGCGGAGCAGGCGGGATTGAAGGGCTTCGATCCGCGCAGCCGACAGGTGGGCGACGTCGTCGTGGCGGTCGACGGCAAACCCACGCCGACGCTCGCCGACCTCGCTGCAGCGCTCGAGGACGCGGGAATCGGCAAGGAGGTCGTCCTGCGCGTGGTGCGCGCAGACGCCGTGCGGGACGTCAAGGTGCGCGTCGTCGACGTCGGCGCTTAACCCTCTGGTGGCGCAGGCGCCGTCGCCCGCAGCAGTGCTTTCGTCGGTCGCGGCGCTGACACGAAGCGATAAAAAGCGGCTGCAGGCGAGGCGCCTTGCGACAGGCCCAGGACACGCTGTGCGTTACGTGGCCTGCGGCTAGAACGGATACTGCCGCGGCGCGTGCTGCACGGTGATCCAGTGGTCGCGCGTGAGCTCGCGCATGATCCACTCGCCGCCGTAGCGGCCGACGCCGCTGTTCTTTTCCCCGCCGAAAGGACTGTTGGGACTGTCGTTGACGGTGCCGTCGTTCACGTGCGTCATGCCGGCGCGCAGCGCGAGCGCGAAGCGCAGGCCGCGTTCCTCGCTGCCCGTGAAAACCGCGCTCGACAGGCCGTACTCGGTGTCGTTCGCGATCTCCAGCGCGTGCTGGTCGCCGTACGCGCCGACGATCGCCGCGATCGGCCCGAAAGTCTCGTTCTTCGCGATCGCCATGCCGTTGGTCACGCCCGAGAAGACATGAGGAGGCAGCACGAGATTGCGCGGCTCGGCCCCGAGCACCTGACGCGCGCCGGCCGCGCGCGCGCTCGCCATGAACCGCAGCATGCGTTCGAGCTGGCGCGCATTGATGACCGGCCCGACGACGGTATCGGGCTCGCCGGGGTCGCCGAACTTGAGCGCGGCTGCGCGCTCCGCGAAACGCTCGACGAATTCGTCGTACACGTTGGTGTCGACGATGATGCGGTTCGCGCTCATGCAGATCTGGCCCTGGTGAAAATACCGCGCGTAGATCGCGGCGCGCACCGCCTGCCCAATGTCGGCATCCGCGAGCACCACCAGCGGAGAGTTGCCGCCGAGCTCGAGCGTGACGCGCTTGAGAACGGGGGCTGTCGCGGCAAGGCTGGCGACGTGACGGCCGACTTCGGTCGAGCCGGTAAACGCGATCATCGCGGGCACCGCGTGCTGCACGAACGCGTCGCCGATCTCGCTGCTCGCCCCCACCACGACGTTGAGCAGGCCCGGACGCAGTCCGGCTTCTTCGTACAGCCTGGCGAGCAGCAGGCCGCCGGATATCGGGGTGTCCTGTGCGGGCTTCAGCACGACGGCGTTGCCGACGGCGAGCGCGGGAGCGACGGCGCGCTGCGCGAGATACAGCGGGAAGTTCCACGGACTGATCACGCCGATCACGCCGAGCGCCTGGCGATAGACGCGGCTTTCCTTGCCGGGGACGTCGTTCGGCAGGATGCGGCCCGCCGCACGGTGTGCGAACGAGGCGGCTTCGAGCGTCACGCCTTTGACCCATTGCCATTCGCCCTCGGCCTTGGTGCGCGTGCTCCCGGACTCGCGGATCAGCCACTCGATGATCTCGTCGCGGCGCTCGTCGATCACCGCCGCGCAGCGCAATGTCAGCTCCGCACGCTCGCCCGGCAGCGCGTGCTCCCATGACGACTGCGCCTTGGCTGCGGCCTCGTATGCGGCATCGACGTCGCCGATGTCGGCGAGTGCGAGCTCATCGAGCGTTTCGCCCGTATACGGGTCGACGTCCCTCAGCGTGCGCCCGCTGCGGCCGCGCCGCCACGCGCCTGCGATGAACTGCGAGTCGAACCGATAACGCCGCGGCGGCCCGGTCGGGCGCCCGGCTCGAGCCCGGGTTTCGACCTGTGCGCTCACGTGGATCCCACCAAGCCGCTCGCCTGGCCGGCGCCCGCGCGGGGCGTGCCCGAAGGTTCCCTGCTGACGGCGATGTGGTTCTCGACTTTGGAGACGCCCGGCGCGAGCCACGCGGCGCGCTCCGCCTCCTCGCGCTCGGCCCACGAGCGCACCGTCCCTTTGAGAACGACCGTGCCGCCGTTCGCCTCGACCGTGATGCGCGTAGCGTCGACCTCTGCGCTGCGCCTGAGCGCCTCCTCGATTCTGCGCTTCACTTCGACCGGCGCCGCTTTGGGATCGAGCATGATCATGTTGATCACGCCTTTGACGCCTTTAAGGCGCCGCACCGCTTCTTCCGCTCTTTCGCGCTGGTAATACCATTCGAGCTCGCCTTCGAGCGTGATCCAGCCCTTACTCACGACCGCCTTGATGCGGTGCCACGAATACGGCAGCTGCGCTTTCAGCGCACTCACCGCTTCGCGCGCGATCTCGGGGTCCGGCCGCTCGTCGACCGCAGGCAGTCGCACTTCGATGTCGTCGGCCACCGCAACCACGCCGGCCACGCGCTTGGCGTCGCGCTCGGCCTGCCACTTCTGTGCGTAGCTTCGAACGAACCCGGTCAGCGTGACCACGCCGTCGTGCACCGCGACTGCGACGTCGCGCGGGTCGATGTCGACGTCCCACTTGAGCTCCAGCTCGACGTCCTTCCTGATTTCGTCATCGGTTCTCATGGTCCTGATCCTCACGCGGGATGCTTGTATTCCGGGAGTTTCTTCACCGCTTCGCGGGACGCGCCCGGCAACTGGATCTTGTGCCCGGTATCGTCGATGACGAGCGACTGGTACGGCACCGCGATCAGGTGTCCGCCCACGCCGAGAAAGCCGCCGACCTGCACGATCGCAAAGAGCACCTTGTCCCGGCCGATGATGATGTCGTCGATCTCGCCGATTTTTTCGTTCTTGTCGTTGGTGACCGCGGTGCCTTTGAGCTTGCTGGTGCGGTAGCCCCTCGCGACGACTTTGATGTCGACGACGACCAGTTCCGCGACTTGCGCGAATGCGGCCTTCGGCGGGATTGCGATCAGAACGCCCGCTGCGAGCAGGGCGGCGGCGACGCTGTGCGAGACTGTGCTCATAAGACCTCCTGGAAGTCGAATGGTGAGGCACGCGACCGCGCCGCCGGCGGCGATGTGGAGTGTGTGCTGAGGAATGAGGTGAGGCGCACGCGCACGGCTTCAAGCGCCGTACGTGCTCAGTTATGGCGGCTTTTTGCTGCCGCGCGGCGGCGCCGCGAGCACCTGCCTCGAGATTGACTGCCCGGGTTTGACGATCCGCTGGGAGCCGCTCCTGGCGCGCCGGTGCAGGCCTCCTCTATAGCGACTTCAGGTACTCGATCAGATCGCTTTTTTCGTGATCGTTCAGGCCGAGCCTGAAGTTGTGATCGTAGTGCGCGACCACATCGCGCAGCGTGGCGAACCGGCCGTCGTGATAGAAACCGCCTTTCTGGTGCGTCCATAGCCCCGCGAGCGGCGCGGTGCGGTACATGTGCGTGGGCGAACGGTCCGCCTGGAACGAATCGATGCCCATTTCCGCCGGCGCATGCAGGTTGTGGCCGGGCTCGGTGAAGAGCGGCGGGACGTGGCAGCTCGCGCAGCGGGCCCTGCCGTCGAAGACGTTCTTTCCGCGTGCCGCGGCGACCTTGTCGAAGCTGCCTTGGGGCGCTGCCGGCGCGGGAATCGCGAGCTGGTAGAAATGAAGCGCCGCAAGCTTCGGGGTGACTCGGTCCGGCGTGCGCCGCGTATTGTCCGCGCCGCTTTTCACGGCCACCGGGTACTGATCGCGGTTGTTCAGCCGTGCGTCGAAGAAGGTGCCCGAGCCGTGCATCTCGGTTACAGCGACGTAGGCGTTCCAGTAAGGGACCGATCCGAAACCGGTCCACGTATGCAGGTTCACCCCGGCCAGGCCGAACGCCGGTGGAATCAGCGTTCCTGCCTGCTTGCCGTCGGGTCGGAAAGCCTTGCCGTCCTTGTCGAGGACGGCGTCGAAACGGCCGGGTCCCCAGCTCGTCAGCACTTTCCTGACCGTGGCGGCGTCTACGCCGAGAAGATCCGTGAAGTGCTTGAGGTCGGGCGCGAGAGAAACGATGAGTCCCACGTTCAGGTCGCGGTTCGCCCAGCCATCGAGGCGCCTGCCGATGCCGGGCGCGAAAGAGTCGTCGACCGTCGCATGGCAGAAGGCGCACTGCAGACCCATCGAGCGTATCCTGCCGCTGTCGTCGAACACGCCCGTCACGCCGACGACTGCATTCAGCTTCAGCAGAGCGAGCGTGACGGCGGGGTCGTCGAGATTGACCTTGCCGGCCTTGATCTCGTGCTTGAGCTTTTCCGGAAGCGCGTCGGAGTCGATCTTCAGCCCGACCGCCAACGCGGTCTTCGGGCTCACCCCGCCGCCGACGCCGCCGTTTTTACTACCCGCGATCGCTTCGTGCAGCCGCAGGGTCCCGCCCCAGAAAGACTCCGAGCCGAAGGTGTCGAAACGAAAGATCTGCCTGCCTTCGTCGATCATGCGCTCGGCGTGCTCGTCGATCTGACGATCGGCGTGCGACAGGCGCTCTTTCGATTCCCTCTCGTGACGAGCGTCGTGTTCATCGTTTCCCCGCGCGAAAACGGCGAGAGTAAGCAGGCCGAACACAACAGCGCCCACCATCGATCCTATCGTTCTTCGGTTCATGACGAGCTCCCTGGACGGCACCGGTTGGCATGCGGGTGATTAGATGATGGCGAGGTGCATGGCGTTCCGGCTCGATGTTGATCGACCGTCATGGAATACGAAGCAGGCAGCGTCCGTGTCACCAAACCTATCGTTCTGTGAGATTTGCGTTCCGCGCCGTTACCCTTGTAGAGTGTCAGTGAGCTTCAGCCTCGGCCGCGACGCAGACATCGCGGACCGCAGTGCGCAGGCGACGATGAGCGAC
>JAQGNC010000393.1 GCA_028292065.1 Betaproteobacteria bacterium | reverse complement strand
CATGCCGAGCGCGAGCGTGAGGAGCAGGAAATAGACGCCGGAGGTGCGGATGGCGAGCAGGCCGAACACGACGGCGGTCGCGGTGGCCGCGATGATGCCGAGCGACACGCCGACCCACACCGAGCCGCCCGCGACCGTGACGTAATAGAGCACGACGTAAGTCGCGACACCGAAGATCGCGCCGTGGCCCAGCGTCGTGCGGCCGGCAAAACCCGCCAGGATGTCGATCGACATCGCGAGCACGGCGAAGATGAGCATTTCGGTCGCGAGGCCGGTCTGGTACCCGGTCAGCAGCAACGGCAGCACTGCGAGACCCGCCAGACAGGCGAAAACGAGTGCGGTGCGCTGCGCGGCGCTCATGCGGCCCTGCCGAATAGACCGAGCGGCCGAAACGCGAGCAGGACCGCCATCGGACCGAAGATCACGAAATACGCGAGCTCGGGAAACCAGATCTGGCCGAAGTTCGCGAGCATCGCGACGAAGAGGCTGCCGATCGCGGCGCCGACCAGGCTCCCGCGCCCGCCGATGATCACCACCGCGAGGCTGAACACCAGGATTTCGGCGTCCGCGGTCGGGTAGAGCGAGAGGAACGCGCCGCCGAGCACCCCGCCGACCCCGGCGAGCGCCGCGCCGAGCATGAAAGTGCAGATGAACACGCGCTTGATGTCGATGCCCATCGCGCCCGCCATCTCGAGATCGTCGACGCCGGCACGGATCAGCGCACCGAGCCGGGTGCGGTTCAGCAGCAGCCACAAACCGATGAAGATCGCGATGCCGACCGCGAGCACGAAGAGGCGGTACCTGGGATAGGCGAGGCCGCCGACTTCGAGCGCGCCGCGCAACATCTCCGGCACCGGCACGGTGAAGGTATCGCCGCCCCAGAGCACGAGCGCGAGATCGTCGAGCACCAGCGCAACCCCGAGCGTGAGCAGCACCTGCCGCAGCTCGTTGCCCCTGACGAAACGCAGCAGTCCCACGTCGGTCGCGAGCCCGACGAGCGCGACCGCGATCGCGGCTGCCACGCCGCCCAGGAGGAAACTCCCGGTCGCGGTGGCGGCAACGAGCCCGACATAGCCGCCGAGCAGATAGAACGCGCCGTGCGCGAGATTCACGATGCGCATCAGGCCGAAAATGAGCGTGAATCCCGCCGCCACGACGAAGAGCAGCGCCGCGAAGGTCAGGCCGTTGAGCGCGTTGAAAGCCAGCATGGACACCGTGCGCTGCTCCTAAGGGGGCGTGCGGAACGCTAGTCGGATAATTCTTAAATACGCTTCAAAACCCGTTCGCCCTGAGCAGGCGCACTGCGCCGCAGTCGAAGGGAGAACGGCAGTGTTCATGCTTCGACAAGCTCAGCACGAACGGCCTTCGATTGTCTGCGAATTGTTTGACGCTGGGCACCGGCGCTACTTCGCTTCGTCGCGCGCGGTCAGGTACCAGCGGTAAATCTGCTCGCCGGTCCAGAAGAGAACCCCGGGACGGCCCTGCATGTACTCGAGCAGCTTTTCGAAGTAGCCGATCCGGAACGGCGCGCCGGTGAGATAGGGATGCACCGCGATCGCCATGACGCGGACGATGTCGGCGCCTTCCTCGTACAGCCGGTCGAAGCTCTCGGTCGAGCGCTGCATGAAGTGGCCGGACTCGTGGTGCTGTACCGCCATCATCGGGATGTCGTTGTGCTCGACGGTGTACGGGAGGGTGACGAGCGGACCGTGCGCGGTCTGCATGTCGCACGGCTGGTCGTCGAACACCCAGTCGGCGATGTATTTGACGCCGGCTTCAGCCAGGTAATCGACCGTGTCGTAGCTCTGGGTGAGCCCCGGCCCCATCCACCCGAGCGGCCGCTTGCCGGTGAACTTCTCGATCGTGGCTAGGGACTTCAGGATGTTCCCGCGCTCGTCTTCTAGCTGGTGCGTCGGCATCTGCACGTAGCTGTGGCCGAGAAACTCCCAGCCGGCGTCGAGCGCGGCCTGCGCCACACGCGGATAGACGTTGCAGACATTGGCATTGATCGAGAGGGTGGGGGTGATACCGCGAGCTTTCAGCGCGTCGAAAATGCGCCAGATGCCCACGCGCATCCCGTACTCGTGCCAGCTCCAGTTCGGGAAATCGGGAACGACGGTGACGCCCGTGGGCGGCGGGATGATCTGCCGCGCCATCGGCCGGCCGATCTCCCAGTGCTCGATGTTGACCACGGGCCACACGACGATGCGCGCGTTTCCCGGGAGCCGCAGCCGGGGGCGATCGACGATCGCCGAGTAGGGGACGAGATCGTGGGGGTTCTTCACCGCGGGTCGACGCCTGTCGCGGCAGCGCCGCCGGCCAGCTCGGCGCTGCTCATGATGTCGTCGCTCGTCATGACGAATCCGAAAGCGGTGCGGATGCACAGCAGCGCGGCGCCATGCAGCGCAGGGTCGTCCATCGTGCCGACACAGTCTTCGGCGACGATGACAGCGTAATCCCGCGAGCACGCCGCGGTGACCGTTGAGAGCACACAACTGTTGGTGTTGACCCCGGTCACGATCAGCGTGTTGATCGCGTGCGAGCGCAGCAGGAAATCGAGATCGGTGCCGATGAAACAGTCGTAGCGCACCTTGGTGTCGACGATCCAGTCGCGCTCTGCGTCGAGCAGCTCCGGCATCACGGTGCAGCCGGGCATGCCCGCGATGTTATGGCGCAAGACGTTCTTGCGGGGATTGGCCGGGTCTTCGGCACGCGTGCGCCAGAACGGATTCGAGCGAATTTCCTCGACGTCGCGGTAGGTGGTCACCAGGTGCACGATCGGGACCGCCACCGAGCGGCACCACTCGAAGAGCCGGCGGTTCGCGCCGACGATCCGTTGCGAGTCGGCCGCGCTGCGCACCGGCATGGTCGCCACCGACAGATCCATGTGGCCGCGGTGCAGATCGATGGCGACGACCGCCGCCTTCAGCTTGTCCACGCCGAGCTTCATCGTCATTGTGTCAGCGGCTTCATGAAACGTGCTCCCCGGAGTTCCTGCATGAAGGTCATCCCTGGCGTCGTTCAGGGTCGCATCGTAACCGAGATCGGGAAAATGCGCTCTGCCGCCGATGACGTTCCGAGGCGGCCGGCCGCTCCGCTGTTGCGCATGGCTTTCAGGATTCGCACCACGCGGGTGCGATGTGCACTACCATGGCTCGACGCGGGACAGCCGCGCGGAGCCGGCGCAAAATGGAAGCGTCACCTTAGTACCAAGAAGCGCGGCACCGATTCGTTCGGCGTGTGTGCGTCGGGTCCGGTAGCAGCGCACGGCAAAGCCTTTCACTGGGAGCAAGCGCAAAGCTATGACCACATTAGCCGGTGTCGCACTGTGTTCGGGTATCGCGATCGTCGCCGCTGCATCGACTTCCGCAGCTTTCGCGCAAGGCGCCGCGAACTGCCCCAATCCGATCCCGATCGCCCTCACCACGCCGCTCACGACCGGGATGGCGCTGCTCGGCGTGCAGGGGCGCCTGGGTCTGCAGGACGCAGTGGATGAGATCAACGCCGCCGGCGGCATCGGCGGCAAGAAGATCGATCTCGCCGTCGAGGATGCGACTGCGTCTTCGACCACTGCGCTCAACACGCTCAACCGCCTGCTCGAGCGCAAACCGGTGGTGATCTTCTCATCGATGATCAGCCCCCACATCTTCACGCAGAACGATGCGGTGAAGAAAGCCGAGGTGCCTTTCCTCGTCGCGGGAACGAACTCGCAGATCACGAAGCAGGGCAATCCGTGGCTGGTCCGTTTCCACGTGCACGACGGGCAGCTCGCGGCGGCGGTGCCGCGCTACGTCATCGAAACCCTGAAGAAGACCAAGCCCGCGATCATCTCGGTCTCGGACGATTTCGGTCTCGGCGCATCGAAGGACCTGCAGAAGGCTTTCGAGGAGCTCAACGTGAAGCCGGTCGCGATCGAGACTTACGGCATCAACGACAAGGACATGACCGCGCAGCTGACGTCGATCCGCAACAAGGGTGCGGACATGATCCTGGTGTGGGGCCGGCCGGGCGACGTGACCATCTTCCTGAAGCAGCGCAAGCAGCTCGGCATCACCATACCGGTCATCGGCAATGCGAGCACCGTCGCGCTGACGACGCTGAACAACCTCACGCCCGAGGAGGCTGACGGGGTGATGGCGATCGCAGGCATGCTGCCGCAGGTCACTGCCGACGCCGAATCGCTCAGGTTCGCCAGGCGCGTGCTCGACAAGACCAAAATCCCGCCCGACAATTTTGCGGTCGCTTACCGCGATGCGATGTACATGGTCAAGGCGATCGTGGAAAAAGTCGGGTGCGACAAGGTCGCGATCCGCAACGAGCTGCACGCGGTGAAAGGGTGGAAAGGACTGCTGATCACGTATGCCGCCGACCCGAGCGGCGACCTCGCCCACACGATGGGAATCTATCGGAACAAAAACAAGCAGACCGAGCTCATCGGCACGCTCAGAGAGCGCGGCTTCTAGTGGCAGTCGAGGCATGTCGTTCGCGTCGCGAAGGGCGGAACGGCAGGTTCATGCTTCGACAGGCTCAGCACGAACGGCCGTTCCGGGTTCCGTTCGCCCTGAGCAGAGCCTGTCCTGAGCCTGTCGAAGGGCGCAGTGCGCCGCAGTCGAAAGGGGACCGGCAGGGTTCATGCTTCGACAGTGCTGAGCCCGTCGAAGCAACGAACGGCCGTTCCGGGCTCCGTTCGCCCTGAGCGGAGCCTGTCCTGAGCCTGTCGAAGGGCGCAGTGCGCCGCAGTCGAAGGGGAACGGCACTGATTCTTCTGCGATCGACATGGTGAGTCGCACATGATGCAACTCCTCGTCAGCGGGCTCGCGATGGGCGCGATCTACGCACTCATCGCGCTCGGGCTCCTGCAGATCTTCAATACGGTGCGCATCGTCAATTTCGGCCAAGGCCAGCTCCTGATGATCGGCGCGTTCCTCGGGCTGTCGACGATGGGCCAGGCGCAGCTTCCGTTCTGGCTCGCGTATCCGCTCACCCTGCTGGCGATGGGGGCGATCGGGCTCGTCTTCATGCTGGTGTCGTACTACCCGCTGCGCGGCAAGCCGTTCTATCTGGTGATCCTGACCACGATCGCGATGGGCATCATCCTCGAGAACCTCGCGCTCATCGTGTGGGGACCGCTGCCGCAGTCGGTGCCTTCGCCGTTCGGCTCGGCGCAGGTCGAGCTTTTCGGCGTCACGATCCCGCAGCACGTGCTCTTCGTTTTCGCGACGACCGCGGTGCTGCTCGTCGCGCAATGGTGGTTTCTCACGCGCACGCGTTTCGGCCGCATGATGCAGGCGACCTCGCAGGACATGGAGATGGCGCGGCTGGTCGGCGTGCGCGTGCGCTACACCGTCGCGGTCGCGTTCGTGTCGGGCGCGATGCTCGCGGGCGCTGGAGGATTGCTGGTCGCGCCGATGTTTCTCGCCGACCCGTCGATGGGAGGGCCGCTCGGCCTGAAGGCCTTCGTGGTGAGCGTCATCGGCGGATTCGGCAGCCTGCCCGGCGCGGTCGTCGGCGGGCTTTTCCTCGGGGTCGCGGAAACGCTCGCGGCGGGCTATATCTCGTCGAACTTCCGCGACGCCTATGCGTTCCTGCTCATGATCGCGATCCTCTTCGTGCGCCCGCGCGGCCTGTTCGGCGAGAAAATCAGCGAGCGCGTGTGAGCACCGAAAATGCGCTTGCTGCCCGCCGTCGCGGAGCCTTCCTGGCGTGGAGCGCTGCCGGCATCGCGGCGCTGCTCGTCCTGCCGCACCTGATTGCAAGCGATTACCTGCGCCAGCTCGTCAATCTCGGGCTGATCAGCCTCATCGTCGTCGTCGGGCTGAACTACATCACCGGCTACTGCGGCCAGATCAACTTCGGCCAGGCCGCGTTCTGGGGGATCGGCGCGTACGTGACTGCGCTGCTGACGCTCCAGGGGCTTTCGTTCTGGCTCGCGCTGCCGATCGC
The DNA here is from genome assembly GCA_028292065.1 of Betaproteobacteria bacterium. Taxonomy (GTDB): domain Bacteria; phylum Pseudomonadota; class Gammaproteobacteria; order Burkholderiales; family SG8-41; genus JAQGMV01. The sequence continues at coordinate 1,626 of JAQGNC010000393.1, read as the reverse complement.
GGCGATCGCCACCGGTCTCGCGAGCCTGGTTCTCGGCATCCCGACCTTGAAGTTGCGCGCGTATTACCTCGCGATGGCGACGATCGGCTTCGGCGAGATCGTGCAGCTCGTGCTCACCCACTGGGAGCCGGTGACCGGCGGGACTTCGGGGCTGCGCGGCGTTCCGGCGATCGGTCTGTTCGGCTACACGCTGCAGGGCCACTTGCAGCACTATTACTTTCTGCTCGCGTGGTGCGCGCTCGGGCTCGGGATCGCGCTTCGCGTGCGCTCGTCCAAGATCGGCCGCGCGATGATCGCGCTGCGCGATTCCGAAATCGCGGCGGAAGTCTGCGGCGTCAGCACGGTGAACGTGAAGCTGCTCGCGTTCGTGCTGTCGTCGGTGTATGCAGCGGTGGCCGGCGGCCTGTACGTCGGTTACGTCAACTACGTGAGCCCCGACCTCTTCTCGAACGCGCAGGCGGTGCTGTTCTTCAGCATGCTCGTGATCGGCGGGACCGGCTCCGCGGTCGGCGCGGTGATCGGCACGATCGTGCTGACCGCACTGCCGGAAGCCCTGCGCTTTCTCAAAGAGTGGTACATGGTGCTCTATGGCGTCGGCGTGATCCTGATGATCGTCTTCCTGCCCGAAGGCGTGGTCAGCCTCGCGCGGCGCTTGCGGCGTGTCGAAGAGACGGCGCCCGACGCGCGCGTCGTCATCGAGCAACGCGTGGAAGCGGTCGCTCCGCGCGAGAGCGCCCGCGGAGTAACCATCCTCCAGGTGCGCGAAGTGACCCAGCGCTTCGGCGGCCTCGTCGCGCTCGACAAGGTCAGCATGGACATCGCGGCGGGGACGATCCACGCCGTCATCGGCCCGAACGGCTCTGGCAAGACGACGTTCCTCAACGCGCTCACCGGCGCCTATACGCCGCAGTCCGGCTCGGTGACGCGCATGGGCGTCGAGCTCCTCGGCATGCAGCCGCACCGCATCGCGCGGCTCGGCGTCTCGCGCACTTTCCAGAACATCCGCCTCTACCGCAGCCTGTCCGCGCTGGAGAACGTCATGGTGGGGCAGGCGTGCCGCAGCAAAGCCACGCTGCTCGACATCCTCGCCGGGACACGCCGCCAGCGCGACGAGGAAACGGGGATGCGAGAGGAGGCGACGAAGGCGCTTGCATTCGTCGGGCTCGCGGACAAGGCCGGGCGTCCCGCGGGCAGCCTCGCGTACGCGCAACAGAGGCTGCTGGAAATCGCCCGCGCGCTCGCAACAAAGCCCGGCGTGCTCCTGCTCGACGAGCCCGCGGCAGGCATGAATGCCAACGAGGCCGCGCGCCTGGTGCAGCTCATCGACGCGATCCGGCGCCGGGGTGTGACCGTCGTACTGGTCGAGCACAACATGCGGCTCGTGATGGGCATCAGCGACCGGATTTCGGTTTTCGATTTCGGCCGCAAGATCGCCGAAGGCACGCCCGATGAAGTGCAGGGCGATCCCGCGGTGATCGAAGCGTATCTCGGGCGCTCCGGCCGCGTGGTGGCGCATGCTTGAAATCGCCGTCATCGAAGTGCGCTACGTCAGCATCGTCGCGCTGCGCGGGGTGTCGCTGCGCGTGAACGAAGGCGAGATCGTCGCGCTGATCGGGGCCAATGGCG
>JAQGNC010000387.1 GCA_028292065.1 Betaproteobacteria bacterium | reverse complement strand
CTCTGGAATATGGATTCCGGGCTCGCAGCTACGCGGCGCCCCGGAATGACGGGAGAAAGCCATGACCCGCATCGCATCGGTCAAGACCTATCCGATCTCGGTGCCGCGGCCCGCGCCGGTGTGGACCGCGCATGAGGAGATCACGGCGTGGTCGGTCATCCTGACCGAGGTCAAGACCGATGACGGGCTCGTCGGCTATGGCGAGATTCATGGGGCGTCGGCGGCGCGGATCTGTGAGTGGGTCGCGCGCTTCGGCGAGATCGTCCAGGGCATGGACGCGCTGGCGCATGAAGCGGTGTGGGACCGGCTGTTCGCGCTGACCTCGCCGCGCCCTGGGGCTATCGAGGACGGGCAGATGCGGCCGGTGCCGCGCGGCGAGCGCAATGCGGTCATGGCGGCGATCGGCGGCATCGACATCGCGCTGTGGGACCTCAAAGGCAAAGCCGCGAAGATGCCGGTGTACAAGCTCCTGGGCGGCGAGAACCGGCCGGTCTTCACCTATTCGACCGGAGGGTATTACCCGCGCGACGCGACGATCCACAGCGCGGCCGAGGAGATGGCGGCTTTCGTCGCGAAAGGCTACCGCGCGGTGAAGCTCAAGAGCGGCGGCTTCACCGTCGAGGAGGAGATCGAGCGCGTCGCGGCTGTGCGTACGGCGATAGGCCGGGACACGCTGCTGATGCTCGACATGAACGCCGCGTACGGTCTCAACGACTGCATCCGCTTCGCGCGCGGCGTCGAGGCGTACGACATCACGTGGCTCGAAGAGCCGCTGCACTGGTTCCTGCAGCCCGCCGATTACGTCCAGCTCGCCGCGGCCACACGGATTCCACTGTCGCACGGGGAGCGCGAAATCCACCGCTATACCGTGCGCGATTTCATCGAATGCGGCGCGATCAAGTATCTGCAGTTCGACTCGACCCGCGCCGCGGGCTTTACCGAGTCGATACGCGTCGCGCAGCTCGCCGAGCAGCACGGCGTGTTCGTCGTGCCGCATCACTCGCCCGAGATCCACGCCCACCTGGTGCTCGCGCTGCCGGAAGTGGGCTACTGCGTCGAATCGCACGGTTCCGACGTGCGCGACCCGCTGCCGCACCACGTCTTCAGGGACCGCGTCACTTTCCGCGACGGTCACATCCACCTCGCCGACAAGCCCGGCTTCGGCCTCGAGATCGACTGGGACGCCGTCGAGCGTTACCGCCTGAGCTAGCCCGCGGGGCCGGGCACTCATTCGCGAACCCATTGAATAGGCGGTTGCCTAACCGGGCTGGCAGCGGGCATAGTTGCGCCTTTTTTGGCGTCCCGCCTCTTACGTTTCGAATTCGAAGGAGCAGTGCATGAAAGTCTGGTTGTCCCTCCTCGCCGCGGCGCTCGCCTCGCAAGCGGGTTTCGCCTCCGCGCAAACCTGGCCGAGCCGCCCGGTGCGCATCATCGTTCCGTTTTCCCCCGGCGGCGGGAATGACATCGTCGCCCGCGTCGTCGCGCAGCGCATGACCGAAGCCTTCGGCCAGACTGCCGTGGTCGACAACCGCGCCGGCGCCGGCAGCACGATCGGCACCGACATCGCGGCGAAAGCGATCCCGGACGGCTACACGCTGCTCGTGACGCACAACGCGATCGCCATCAACGAGACCCTTTATCCGAAGCTCCCGTACGACGCGGTGAAGGATTTCGCACAGGTGATCCTCGTCGGCACGACGACGAACACGCTCGTCGTGAACCCGAAAGTCGCCGCGAGGACGACCAAGGAGCTCATCGCGTTGGCGAAGTCGAAAGCCGGTGCGCTCAATTACGCGAGCACCGGCGCGGGGGGCACGTCCCACCTCGCCATGGAGTATTTCAAGCTCTCGACCGGCACCGATTTCACCCACATCCCGTACAAGGGAACCGGCCCGGGGCTGACCGACCTCGCGGGCGGCCAGATCCAGGTGATGATCTCGGCGCTGCCGGGCACGATCCCGTTCATCCAGGGCAAACGCCTGGTCGCGCTCGCCACGACCGGCGCCAAACGCTCCGCCTTCCTGCCGGAGCTGCCGACGCTGAACGAGTCCGGCGTTCCTGGTTACGAGTTCGACACCTGGTTCGGCCTGCACGCGCCGGCCAAAGTGCCGAAGGAGATCATCGTCAAATTGAATGCGACGCTCGCGAAAGCGCTCGCCACGCCGGCGCTCAAGGACCAGCTCTTCAAGGCCGGCCTCGAAGCGAACGGCGGAACGCCTGAAGCTTTCCGCCGCTACATGATTTCCGAAATCCAGAAGATGGCCAAGATCATCAAGGCATCGGGTGCGAAGCCTGAGGTGTAACAGCCGCTGGAAAATGGATCCTGGATCATTCGCGCTCCCGCGCGTCCGGAATGACGCCGTAGAGAGAGTGCGTCATCCTGGCGCAGGCCAGGATCCATTTTGCTCTGCTGCCGCCGGCTTGCTGCAGCTGCCGTGTTAAGGTTGCCCGATCACCGACACGGAGGCCCGGATGAAGTTGCCGCAACAGACACGCTACGACTATTCCCCCATCACCGAACGCAAGGACTACAGCTGGCCTCAGGGTAAGCGCCTCGCGTTCTGCATCACCACCAACATCGAGTGTTTCGCGTTCGGCAAAGGCCGCGGACACGACAGCGCGAAGCACGGCGAGCCGCAGAACCAGCGCAATTACTCGTGGCGCGATTACGGCAATCGGGTCGGCATCTGGCGCCTGTTCGACCTCGCGGACGAGCTCGACATGCCGCTCGCGCACAACACCAACAGCCTGCTCTACGACTATGCGCCGCAGATTTTCGAGCGCCTGCGCAGGCGCGGGGATGAAATCGTCGGCCACGGCCGCACCAATTCCGAGAACTTCCAGGATTTTCGCTGGGAAGAAGACGAGCGCCGCGTCATCGCGGAAGTCACCGAAACCTTCAAGCGCAACGAAGGCCGCCCGCCGAAAGGCTGGATGGGCGCGGGCGCGTACGAGAACGCCACCACGCCCGACCTGCTGCAGGAAGCGGGTTACGAATACATCATGGACTGGCCGCACGACGACCAGCCGATCTGGATGCGAACGCGCTCGGGGCCGATACTTTCGGTGCCGTATCCGGTCGAGCTCAACGATTCGCCCCAGATCGTTCATCGCCAGCACACCGGCCGCGAGTTCTGCGACATGCTCGTCGACCAGTTCGAAGAGATGGTCGAGCAGAGCGCGAAGCACCCGCTGGTGTGCAACATTTCGATCCACCCTTACGTCTTCGGCTATCCCTTCCGCCTGCGTCCGCTGCGCAAAGCGCTCCAGCACTGCTTCTCGAGCAAATTCATGGAGCGGGTGTGGAAGTGCAAGCCGCAGGACGTGTCGGACCACTGCCGTACGCTGGAGCCCGGCGTGATTCCGGGCTCGTAGACGCCAGGGTCGGCACGCGCGCTGCAATCGTCGGCGCATGGCCAAGGAATCGAAAACCGCGGTGATCGCGGCGATCGCGGGGAATCTCGCGATCGCCATCTCCAAGTTCGCAGCAGCCGCGGTGTCGGGCAGCTCGGCCATGCTGTCCGAAGGCATCCATTCCCTGGTCGATACCGGCAACGGCGCGCTGATGCTCTACGGCATGGCGCGCAGCAAACGACCGCCCGACGACGAGCACCCGTTCGGTCACGGCCACGAGCTGTATTTCTGGACGCTGCTCGTGGGCATCCTGATTTTCGCGCTCGGCGGCGGGATGTCGATCGTGACCGGCGTGCGCCATATTTACGAGCCCGCAGAGCTGGGCGACGCGACCTTCAATTACGCGGTGCTCGGCGTGGCGGCGGTGTTCGAAGGCGTCTCGTGGGTTTTCGGGTGGCGCGCGTTTCACGCCGAGCGGCGCGGACGCGGGGTCGTCGAGACGATCATCGCGAGCAAGGACCCCACGACCTTTTCGGTGCTGCTCGAAGACTCGGCGGCGCTGCTCGGGCTCGTGTTCGCCTTCGCGGGTGTGTATCTGGGCGAGACGCTCGGTCTCACGTGGCTCGACGGCGCTTCGTCGGTGCTGATCGGCGTGCTCCTTTGCGCCGTCTCGGTGATCATGGTCTCGGAGAGCAAGGGGCTGCTGGTGGGCGAAGGCGTCGGCAAAGGCACACTCGGCGTCCTGCGCCGAGTCGCGGCTGACGACCATGCGGTCGAAACCGTCGGCAGGCTCACCACGATGTA